>NZ_CAWVCU010000106.1:0-23862 GCF_963927765.1 uncultured Agathobaculum sp.
CTGATTGGCTTTTTGCCCACATTGCTTTTAGCCAATGCCTACACTCCCTCTTTTTTGTTCTTACATGTTTCCGCCTGCATACAGCACGGCGGCCAGCGCCGCAACCGGCGCTGTCTCGCATCGCAGGATGCGCGTGCCCAGTGATACACTTGTCAATCCCGACTTGACTGCGAATGCGGCCTCCTCCGGCGCGAAACCGCCCTCCGGGCCAATCACCAACGAAACCGTCTCTCCGACTCCGTTCGACAATATGTCACGCAGGCCGGTCTGCCGTTCATTTTCGTAAAAAAACAGCGCGGTTTGACTTTGCGCCGCCCGCTCCGCCGCCTGCTCGAACGACACGACGGCATGTACGGCAGGCAAATATCCTCTGCCGCACTGCTTTGCGGCTTCCAGCGCAATTTTCTGCCAGCGCTCCACTTTTTTCTCGGTCTTATCCGGCCGGGAAACACAATTTTTGGACAGATACGGCACGATCTCCCGCACGCCCAACTCAACTGCCTTCTGCACAATGAAATCCATTTTATCGCTCTTCGGCAGCGCCATATACAATGTCAGCTGCTGCCGCGGCTCGGTTTCGGCCGGATGGCTGTCCTGCACACGGCAAACGACCGCATCCTTTTCGACCGATTCGATCGTGCAATCAAAATCCGTGCCCTTGCCGTCGCACAGCGTCACCGACTCGCCCGGATGCAACCGCAGCACACGTCCCGCGTGATGCGCATTGTCTCCGTGCAGCGTCAGCACACCGTTTTCCGGCTGTTCGGCCACAAAGAATCTCGGCATAACAATCAAGTAACCTTTCCTATTCTATCAAAAAAAACGCACTTTTGCAAGTGAACATTCCGTGAATTACTTTTTTGCGGTAAAAGCGCTCCAATCTTCGCTCTGCGCATGCAATAAAATCGCAAAACCGTTTTGCTCCAGCGCGGCGCGCACCTCGTCCGCACGCTCGTTGAGGATGCCCGAGCAGATCAGATGACCGCCCGGCAGCAGCTTGTCCGCAAACATCGGCGCCATGCCGATGATGACGTCCGCCACGATATTTGCCACGATGATATCGTAACCCGCACCGATCTCCTCCGCCAACTGCGGATTGCGCAGCGCATCGCCGCACAGTCCCTTGCCGATGGAAACGTGATTTTTCTCGGCATTTTCCTGTGCGGTTTTCAGGCAGTTTTCGTCAATATCCACCACGGTTTTCACATCCGCGCCCAGCATTGCCGCAGCAATGGCAAGAATGCCCGAACCGGTACCCATATCGAGCAGGGTATCGCCCGGCTGAACCATTTTCTCAAGCGCCGCCATGCAGAGCTGCGTGGTGTCGTGACTGCCTGTGCCAAAGGAAGAGGCAGGGTCAATTTCCAGTATCTTTCTGCCCTGTGCGTCCTCTACCGTCTCCCATGAAGGCTTAATCATAAAGGTATCGCCCACCGGGAAGGGCTTAAAATACTGCTTCCAGCCCCATTCCCAATCTTCCTGACGGGTCAGGGCGGTTTCGGTGCACAGACGGCCCCATGCATGATCCTCGTCCCGCGCTTTCAGGTTTTCCAGCGCGGCGCAAATCGACGCATACTGCTTTGCACCGGCTTCATCGTCCGACAAATAGATTTTCAGGCAGGTTTCCTGCGCACGCTTTTCGCGCACCAGATCCTCGTCCACATAGTCCCAGTAGATCTCGGTATCCTGCAAAAATTCTTCAAAATCCGCAGCGTCCTCAAGCACATAGCCCTCTACACCTTGATCCTCCAGCAGCGCCTCGACCGGGCCGATACCGGCTGTTGTCGTGTAAATGGTAACTTCTTTCCAGTCCATTGCATTCCTCCACATGTCTTGCTGTGCCGCAGCGTCCTTTTCCTCCGGCCCAAAGTTTATAAACGGATCAAACCGTATTTTTGTTCCAGATAATGCAAAACCTCTTCTGGCTGCTCCCATGTGCCGTCATACAGCGCAAGACCCGGATACACGCGCAGGCCCTGTTCAAGCAGCTCGGCCGACTCCGCGCACAGGCACAGCGGCCGGGAAATCATATACCAGTATTCCTCCAGCGCGATCACATCATCCTCGGTTTCCAGCAGAAGCTTGAGTGCGCCCGCGTCATCCTCCGCCTCGATCAGCGCTTCCTCGAGCCGCGGCCCGCATTCGATCTCATCCGAAATATCAATCGTCGGGTCGATGAAATGCGCATTTTTGCCGTCCGGCGCCAGAATAAAATCATCATGGTCGCGCTCGACCATCGCGCCGCCTGTATGGGCATCAATGGCCTCGAGCAGGCGTGCGGTATCGTCATGCTCCGCCGGCAGGAAAATCTCTGTGTTATATAGCGGGGTCTGCGCGCGCAGCCATGCGGAATGTACGCACACACCGAGCGACAAACGGGCATACGGCGCCGTCATATCGAGCGCCTCGGTGATCGACTGCGGATCATGCGCGGTCAAAATGACTGTCGTCACGCCGATACGCTGCAACACCCCAACCGCCGCGCGGATATCCGTACCGTCGGACAGGCGGCCTTCATCATCCTCTACCAGCAGCTCCGCGATCACCGTGCGGCCGCACAGGTCGCCCAGCGCGAGCACCGCCGCGCGCAGCGCCGCAAAGGTTTGCGCACCGCGCAGACAATAAAACGCGGCATCATCATGCAAAAGCGGACGGAACGCCTGCTTGCACTGCTTCATATACACCGTTGTGATCGGCCGCCCACACTCTTCCGCATCCGGAACCGGCGGACAATCCAGCATCAACCCGACCGGCAGCGGCGCAAGGCTTTGCGCCCAAGCCGTACAGGTTTCTCCGTCCGGTGCGATCGCGCCTGCAAACCGCTCTGGCTGCTTCTGACAAAGCGGCAGCGCTGCCGGATCGGTGAGCAAAATCTGGGGTTTATGTTCCATCGGGCATAAAGGAATATCCAATGTCGTTTTTCCTCCCAAGAAGAATACCGTCCAATTAGTTTTTCTTCCAGCTGCCATCCGGCAGCGCAGTATATTGCTGCGGCTCAGCCGCCGCCAGCTTGCCGATCTCCAGTGCGGTAAGCAGCTGCTCGTCCAGTTCGTAGGTCTGTCCGTCCAATGTCTGCATGGCCGCATCGAGCGCCTGCAGCATTTCAGACGAAGCGTACAGCTGCGGTTCCATCTCATAGCTTTCAAGGAACGACTGCACTGCACTCATTACGCTGCTGTCGAACGTATTGGTTGCCTCATCCAGCAGGCCCAGCAGCACCAGCCGCTCCGTCATGGCATAGACGTTGTCCGACTGCGTGCCGAAGCGTATGTCCTGCGTCGTATCCAGCGGTGTCAGGCGCTCCGCATTGACGGTCACGGTGCGGTTCTCAATCTGGATATCCGGCGTCAGGCCGATCCCTTCCCAGCAGCCCTGCTCGGGCAGTTCCAGCTGGAGCGTGGTAATCACCAGCTTGTCGCCATTGATCAGGTCGAGATGATACTGACCCTGACCCTTGCCATAGGTCTTTTCACCGACCAGCACAGCTGCGCCGTTGTCCTGCAGGCTACCTGCCAGCAGCTCTGCCGCCGAAGCCGTGCCGCCGTCCACCAGTACAATAATTTTGTTCAGCGGCAAGCCGCCTCCGGTGGAGAAATACTCCTCCAAACCGCCCATATCCTCACGCCAGCGCACACCGGCAAGGTAGACGTTCGCATCCTGCACCATGGCATCTGCCATTCGAAATGCAATATCAATCACACCGCCGCCGTTACCGCGCAGATCCAGAATGACCGCGCGGGTGTTCTTTTCGTCCAGTCCCTGCCAGATTTCCGAAAAGGCCGTCCAGTCGTTTTCCGAACCCATCGCACTGACCTTGATGTACTCCACGCCGTCAGCCATGGTCTGACTGGATACATAGACCTGATTGACCTGTCGCCGTACGCAGGTGACGGTCAGCTCTCGCCCCTGCCGGCGCACCGTGATGGCCACTTTCGTGCCTTCCTGCCCGCGCAGCAGCTCCGCTACTTCCGTATTATTCATCTGCGTGGCATCTTTACCGTCCACCACAATGATCAGATCGCCAATTTCCAGACCCGCTTCCTCCGCCGCGGAGTAGCGCATCACCTCACTGACCACAACGCCGCCGGAGCCCTGCTGAAGCCCCACGCCAATGCCGACAAATCCCTCCAGCGTGGAAAAGCCCTCAGAGTATTCCTCGCTCGACAGATACATGGAATGCGTATCGAGCAGAGAAAGGATATCGTTAATGACGTTGTACATTTCCTCCGGATGCTCCTGCAAATACTTATTGATGTAATTTTGCAGCACATACGGGTTGTTTTCCGCCTTAAGCCCAAACGTGTCGATCAGCGCCCAAACACCGTCAAACCAGGTTTCACTCTGTCCGTCCTGTGTGATCGCACCGGCCGGCACAATCAGCGTCGCCGACAGCGCCAAAGCCGCCAGCCTCTTTGCAAACTTTTTCATATAAATCTCCATTTTCAGAGAAGCAACTGCGCTTGCGCGCCCATTCAAGCAGAAAATTCTTCCAAACGAAGAATTTTCATCAAAACCCGCGGCATGTACGTGGGTTTTGATACAAGAAGGAAGAAAAGTTTCGCGTGTCGGAACTTTTCTTCCTCTAGGTTTCATCCGCGCCCACGGCGCGGTGGAACCCAAACTCGTTCCAACCTGTACGGTTGGAACGAAGTTTTACATCGTTTCCGGTGCCTCCACGCCGATCAGGCCGAGCGCGTTGGCGATCGTCTGCCGCGCGGCCAGGCACAGTGCCAGACGCGCCGCGCACAGTTTTTCGTCGTCGCACTTGATGCGGCAGGCATTATAGAAGTGGTGGAACTGCTGCGCAAGCGCCACGGCATACTTGTTCAGGCGCGACGGATCGCGGCTGGTCGCAGCCTGCACGATCTCCTCCGGCAGCAGCGCGATGGTCTTGACGAGCTGCCGCTCGTCCGCGCTCGTCAGCACGGACAGATCGACCGTTTTCAGGTCCGGCATGGGCACACCACCTTCGGTGCAGTTCTTGATGACCGAGCAGATGCGCGCGTGCGCGTACTGTACATAGTAGAGCGGGTTGTCCGAATCCTGCTTGACCGCAAGGTCAAGGTCGAACTCCATCTGGGTCTCTGCCGCGCGGGAATTGAAGAAGAAGCGCGCCGCATCGACCGGAATTTCGTCCAGCAGGTCGGTTAAGGTAAGGCTTTTGCCCGTGCGCTTGGACATGCGGACGACCTCGCCGCCCTGCATCATGCGCACCAGCTGCATGAGCACAATTTCCAGACGGTGCGAGCCATCCAGACCCAGCGCGTCAAGCGCGCACTGCAAGCGCTTGACGTGTCCATGGTGGTCTGCGCCCCAGATATTGATGACACGGTCAAAGCCGCGCTTTTCAAACTTGTTGCGGTGGTACGCGATATCCGCCGCAAAATAGGTGTAAAAACCGTTGGCACGGCGCAGCACATCGTCCTTGTCGCAGCCGAAGTCAGTCGAACGCAGCCAGAGCGCGCCGTCCTCGGTCTCATAGGTCGCGCCCTTTTCGGTCAGCATGTCGATGGTTTCCTTGACATAGCCGCTCTCATGCAGCTCACTCTCGCGGAACCAAACGTCATAGTTGATCTTATAACGCTTGAGGTCGCGCTCCATGCGCGCGATATTAGTCGGCAGACCGTAGCCCTCGATGATGGCAAAGCGCTCCTCCGGCGTTTTGTCCATCAGGCTGTCGCCATACTGCTCGACAAGATCATGCGCCAGCGCCTTGATGTCGTCGCCCTGATACCACGAGGGGGCAAATTCGATCGCGTCCTCGCCGCGGATCTCCTGAATATAGCGGCCTTCCACCGAGTGGGCAAACTTATCGACCTGATTGCCCGCGTCGTTGATATAGAATTCGCGCGTCACGTCGTTACCCGACCAGTCGAGTACGGATGACAGGCAGTCGCCCAGCACGCCGCCGCGCGCGTTGCCCATGTGCATCGGGCCGGTGGGGTTGGCGGACACGAACTCGACCATCACCTTTTCCGGCGTTTTGGTCTGGCTGCGGCCATAATCCGAGCCGCGCTCAAACACGTCGCGCACCGCTTTTTCGTACCAGTTCTGTCCGAGGGTAAAGTTCATAAAGCCCGGACCGGCGATCTCCACCTTATCAAAGCAACTGTCCGCCAGTTCCAGATTGCTTACGACCGCCTCCGCAATCTTGCGGGGCGCCATACGCAGAGGCTTGGCGCACTGCATGGCAAAGGTGGAAGCCCAGTCACCGTTGGATGCGTCCTTCGGGGTCTCAACCGCGACGGGCGGGATGTCGCCTTCGGGCAGCTGCCCTGCCGCCACAGCCTTATGGTAAGCCGCCTCGACCACACGGGTGGCCTCGGCACGCGCAAATTCATATGCGTTCATCTGTTCACTCTCCGTTATTCTTTTTCAAACCTATACCGGCTGCGTGGATACCACCATTTCAAAATGATGCTCGCCCATCAGCGAGTGATCCACCTCCACCGTATAGTCAATCACCAGTTCGCCGCCGTTTTCCCCCACGGTGTTGCGCACGCGCGAGGTGTGGGTGGAAACCGTCATTTCCGCGCCGATTGGCGTCTGATACAGTCCTACATGCCGCTCGTCCTCGGCAAACAGCATGTGCGAAGGGAATGCGCCCGTGCGGATGAGCGCGACTGTCTTGCCGTCCAGCTTGACTGTGGTCTTAGTGCCCTCCAGCCCGGTCAGCTCGCTCTCCTCATAGGCGATGTAATATTTGCCGCCGCGCTCGTACAGCGTCGCGGCTGTTACCAAATCAATTTTCTCCTCATCGCAGCCGGTAAACTGCTGCTTGGAGGAAATCGACAGCCAAACATCTTTTTTCATAACACACTCCGTTTATGCCTGTGTCAATAGCTCGAAATATCGACCAAGCCCGCGCCCACGTCGATCTGCTCCTGCAAAAACAGACCGGCAAGCTGGTCAAATCCGTCCGGATCGTCCGAAACGAAATAGCGGGTCTTGCCCGGGCCACCGGCTGGGTCGAACTGCGTCGAGGCAAGATTTGCCGCCTCCGCACCCGAGTCGATCAGCGTCACATCCGGGCCCATAAAGTCCCCGATCACGCCTTCCAGCAGCGGATAATGCGTGCAGCCCAGAATCAGCGTATCCACGCCCGCCTCTTTGAGCGGCGCGAGGTACTCCGCTACGACCGTTTCGATCACCACATCCCCGCGCTGCACGCGGCCGTTTTCAACCAGCGGCACAAACAGCGGGCAGGGCTGGGTGTACAGCGTCAAGCTGCCGTCCGCATGGTGCAGATAGCGCTCATACGCGCCCGACCGCACGGTTGCGGCGGTGCCGATCACGCCGACCTTGCCGTTTTGCGTCATCGTCATCGCGCGGCGGCACGCAGGCTCAACCGTGCCGATGATCGGGATATCGTTCTCATGGCCGAGCAGATCGAGCGCGACCGAAGAAACCGTATTGCAGGCAATGATGATGGCTTTCAGGTCAAACTGCCGCAGGAATGCAACATCCTGCCGCGCGTACTTAATAATCGTGTCCCGCCCGCGCGTACCATACGGCACGCGGCCGGTATCACCGAAATAGATAATATCCTCGTCCGGCATAAGCGCGTGCAGCCGCCGCACGGCGGTCAGCCCGCCCAGACCGGAATCAAACACGCCGATCGCGCGATTATCCATGATGCTCCTCCAGCGCCAGCTCGATCAAACGATCCAGCAGGGCGGGATAGCGCAGGCCTTCATAATCAAACAGCTTGGGGTACATACTGATCGAGGTAAAGCCCGGGATCGAATTCAGCTCATTGAACACGACCTCGCCGTCCTTATGGGTAACAAAGAAGTCCACGCGGGACAGGCCGCGGCAACCGAGCGCGGTATACACGCGCAGCGCGTTCTGCCGGACGGTCTCGATCTGGCGCTCGGTGATGTGCGCCGGAATATACAGCTTGGAGCTTTCATCCTTATATTTGGCGTCAAACGTATAGAACTCCTGCGTCGGCGCGATCTCGCCCACAGTGGACGCGACCGGCTTCTGATTGCCGAGCACCGCGCACTCGACCTCATGTCCGTCGATAAACTCCTCGACCAACACCTTGCTATCCAGCTTGAACGCCTCGGTCAGACCGGCGGCCAGCTCGAGCATATTGTTCGCCTTGGCAACGCCCACCGACGAGCCCTGCGAGCAAGGCTTGACAAACACTGGGAACGCGCCGAGCGCGTCGGCCGCCGCACGGACAACGCCTTCCGCGCCGCGCTCAAAGTCATGGCGCAGGGCGAGGTAATATTTTGCCTGCCGCACGCCTGCCGTATATACAATGGCCTTGGTGATCGACTTATCCATCGAGTTTGCGCTCGCCGCTACGCCGCAGCCCACATACGGGATGCCCGCCAGCTCCAGCAGGCCCTGCATCGTGCCGTCCTCACCGCCGATGCCATGCAGCACCGGGAATACACAGTCCATGCGGATGTGCTGCACGCCGTCCTCGGTAAACAGCGTCAGGCCGTGCACGCTGCGGTCGGGAGACAGCACCGCCGGAACCTTATCCGTCATGCGCTCCCACGAGCCGTTTTCCACGCGGTCCGCGTCGCAGGTCGGGCAATAGAACCATTTGCCCTCCTGCGTGATGCCGACCGCATAAATCTCATATTTATTCTTGTCCAGATTGCGCAGAATGGACGCGGCGGACAGGCACGAGATATCATGCTCACTCGAAACACCGCCGAACAATACCGCCAGCTTCATTTTTTCTCATTCGCCCCTTCTCATTCAATACTTTCTACTCATACAGAAAACATTATACGCCATTTCTCCCGCGAATACAATGCGAAATCGCGCTTTTCCGCGCATCGTTTCTACAAAATTTACAATTTCTTCACACTATTTTTTTAGATGCCCGTTGACACGCTATATTATATTCTATATAATATTATTGCAAACACAAAAGAGAGGTGATACCCTATGTCATACCCGATCGCCTCCTCCCTGCTCGACGGCATCGTGCTTGCGGTGGTCGAGCGAGAGAGTACTTACGGCTACCGTATCACGCAGGATGTACAAAAAGTGCTGGAAATTTCCGAATCAACGCTGTATCCCGTACTGCGCCGCCTGCAAAAGGACGGTTGCCTGACAACCTATGACGAAGCCTTTGCCGGGCGCAACCGGCGATACTACAAAATCACTGAGCATGGCCGCGCGCAGCTCCGGCAGCACCGCATCGACTGGCAAAACTACCGGAACGGCATCGACGCGATCTTTTTTGGAGGGGATAGCCAATGAACAGAACTGAATACATGGCGGCGCTGCGACGTGCGCTTTCCGCCCTGCCCGAGGAGGAACGCGCCAGTGCCCTGCGCTATTATGAGGAATATTTCGACGACGCCGGCCCGGAAAATGAGCAAAAGGTGATCGCCGATCTGGGCGCGCCCGAAAAGGTCGCCGAGCAGATCCTTGCCGATTATCGGGAACTGACAGCCGTGCCGCCCTCGTCCAAAGACACGGCGCCGCAGCCGAAAAAGCGCCGCTGGCGTGGGATCAGTCCATTGCTGCTGGTCGTACTGGTGCTGCTCGCCCTCCCGTTGGGCATCCCGCTCGCGGGCGTGCTGGTCGGTGTGATCGCAACCGTTTTCGGCGTACTGCTGGCTGTCGCACTGGTGGCGCTGGCGTTCATCGTGATTGTGCCGCTCGGCCTGCTGGCAGCGGGCGTTGTCCTGTGCGGATTCTCGTTCACCCTGTGGAGCATCCCAGCCAGCGCAGTGATGACCCTTGGCTGCGGCCTTGCGCTGTTCGCACTGGGCATTCTGGTCTCGCTGCTGATGATCAAGCTATGCATCCTGTTTGTGCCGCCGCTGTTTCGTCTTTTGGTCGCCATTCTTCGCTGGCCATTCGACAAGCTTCGCGGCCGCACCCGCAAAAACGGAGGTGACGCGCAATGAAAAAACTGGTTCTTGCCTGCTGTGCCGTGCTGGCAGTCGGCTGCTGCATGATGGTGGGCGGCTGGGCCGCAGGCGGGCAGCTGTACGGCTCATATTACAACGGCGTGCTGCATCCGGTGACCGAAAGCCTGCACGACATATCGGATTTTCTCAGCGGTCGTCTGCATTACCATACATGGTGGTCGGATGACGATTGGCACAGCGGCTGGTTTACAGATGATTTCAGCGACCGCGTCGAAGATGTGGTCAACCAAAAGGTCGACGCCGCGCTCGATCGTCTTGATACCGACTGGTCTCAAGCTGAGACCGGAACCCTCCCACCGTTTTCCCTGCCCAAAGCTTCTTTGGACAACATCCGCGAGCTGGAGCTGACCTGCAAAAGCGGCACCGGCAGCCGCTTCACCATTGAAAGCGGCATGGACTATGGTCTGGAAGGCGATTTCTCCATCGTAACCAATGAGTTTGACCACGAAAAGTGGGAACTGGAAATCACCTGCAACGGCGACGAGGTCACCCTGATCCTGCCGGAAAGAGTCTCCAGCTATGGCGATATCGAAATCACCTCCCGACTGGATGCTTCGATTGATATTGCCATCCCGCTGCGTGCATCAAAAATCGACTTATATGCAGAAAGCGGCTCGATCGACGCCGACCTGCTATCCGCCCGCGAACTGGATCTGTCGGTCAGCGACGGTCTATTGTACGCTTATCTGGACGGCAATGCGCAAAACTACCACATCGAAGCCAAAAGCAACTACGGCCCCGCCACCCTCAACGACGAGGAGTTGGTCGGCCCAAGCACGGGCGTTTCGCGCTACGACAACCGAAAATCCGTCAGCAATCCCATCAATGAATTAGAGATTCACGTGAACGGCGGCGGAACCGCCGAACTGTATACCATGGAGTGACGGCAGCGCCGTCTCCCCCTTGACGAACCCCCAAAAACAACGTATGATAGATGAAAAGGAGTTTTTACTATGAATGGCAAGAAATTATACCGCAGTGAGTCCGACCGCATGCTGTGCGGTGTATGCGCGGGTATTGCTGAATATTTTGGCCTCGACCCGACACTCATTCGCCTTGCCTGGGCTTTTCTCTGCTGCTTCGGCGGTACCGGCATTCTGGCCTATATCATTGCCGCCATCATTATCCCCAGCCAGAGCAACGTCCAGTAAAACCCCTCCCCTAACGAGAGGATGTGCCCCCTTATGAGCGAAAATCAGAAGCCGTTGGCTGACGAACAGATCGAATCGGAGCAGCCCGTTTCGGAAACTTTGGAAACGGAAGAAACGGTTCTGCCCGCAGAAACCAACAGCGATGAAGCAGTCGAAACAACGGATGACAGCACTGAGGAAGAAGAGGAAGATATCGACCCCGCCGATGTGCGAATCTTTGGCTTGCCGCGCGTGGGCTTCCACTGCACCGCATTCGGTGTGGCAGCCGGTTATATCGCCTGCGGCCTGCTCGGTCTGGCTGGCTTCAACCCGCCCAATGCAACCGTTTGCGCCATTGTATGCGCCGCGATCGGCTATTTTATCGGCAACCGTCTGTATAAAAAACGAAAAGCTGAACGCGATGCCGCAGAGCAAAGCACGGAAAGCGCAGAATAACAGACAAAAAAGCAGCGGATCATCCATCCGCTGCTTTCGCTTTTGTGGTATAATAAGAATACTCCATCAAATGACACCAAGGAGAGTGCATTGCATGAAAACCGCCGTTGTTTATTTCTCTCAGGGCGGCGCAACACGGTCCTTTGCCCGCGCAGAGGCCAACGCGCGCGGCGCCGACCTGCTGGAAGCTGTACCTGTAAAAAAATATAACCCGCTGACCGCGGTCACGCGCGGCTGCCCTGCCGCCATCCGGCAGAAAAGCGTGCCGCTGCAGAACAATCCCAATCTGTCCGAATACGAGCGCATCGTCCTCATGGCGCCGGTATGGGCTGGTTTTCCCGCCCCGCCGTTCAACACCGTGGTCAATTTGCTGCCCTCCGGCAAGGAGGTAGAGGTGTTGCTCGTCTCGGCCAGCGGCAGCAGCGAAAAAAGCCACGACAAGGTGCGTGCCCTGATCCGCAGCAAGGGCTGCAAAGTGGTCGCCCAGCGGGATATCCGCTCTCACCAATGAGGAATTATACCTATATCCTGCGCTGCGCGGACGGCACACTGTACTGCGGCTGGACCAATGATCTGACCGCCCGCTTGGCAGCGCATAACAGCGGCAAAGGTGCGAAATATACCCGCGGTCGTGGTCCGGTCATGTTGGTATACAGCGAAATGTTCCCCACCCAAAGCGAGGCCATGCGGCGGGAGGCGGAAATCAAACGGCTCAGCCGCACGCAGAAGCAGGCGCTGATCAAATCGCAAAACAGTGGCGAATTGCTCACGGTTTACGATGTGAACGGACAAGCCTGCGGAGAGCGCCCGCGTTCCGTCGTGCATGCGCAAGGGTTATTTCATCACGTCTGCCACCTGTGGACGGTCGGCATCTGGGACGGTACCCCCGGCTTATGGCTGCAGCAGCGCCAATTTGACCGTCCGCTGTACCCCGGCGGCTTTGATCTATCCGCCACTGGACACATCGACCCCGGTGAAACACCGCAAACCGCCATGCTGCGCGAAGCCCGTGAGGAAAGCGGGCTTATTCTGCGCCCGGAGGATCTTCTCGCGGCAGGCAGCTTCCGCCAGCAATATGCACGCGGCGAGGACGGCGGTTTTGACGACGAGCTGGCCTTCGCCTTTCTCACTCATATTGACGGAATCCCGCCCTTTGCGCCCGGCTGCGAGGTCGCAGACATGGTTTTTGTCGCACTTTCCGATTTTTCCGCCGCGCATGACGCACCGCATGATCTGCCCGCCCGCCGCATAGACGGCAGCGCACGGACTATCCCCCACGAAAGCCTGTGCTGCCTGCACCAGAGCGAATGGGAAGGCGTTCAGCCTTTGCTGGAGCAGCAGCTTCAGAGATAACTCTTTACAAATGACAGAGAAAACGCCGCCGCACGGTCACAATCGACCGCGCTGCGGCGTTTTTTATGCAGCAAAACAAACCACATCACGCTTACGGGCGCACCCGCATGATGGTGAAATGGAACAGATCGCTGCGCAAATAGTCAAGCGAGTAAATGAGCGGATTGCCACGTGAATCATAATGATATTGACGGAATCCAAACGCATCGCAGCCCTCCGGCAGCTGCAATGCAGCCCGCAGTGGATCATCCTGCGACGGGATAAACAACTCGGTCAGCGCACGGCTGATCCGGATGCCGTGTTCCTGCTCCAAATAGGCAAACAGGGACGCGGTCACATGCTCGCGCAGCTCCGGTGCATATTTGCGCGGCAGATAGCTCTGACTGGCCGAAATAATACCGCAATCCGCATGCCGAATACGCCGCAGGATAAAAAACTCTTCGGTTTCCGGCGTTTCAAAAAAACTGCTGACATCCGATGGCGCATACCCCACCGAGCATTCCACATGCGACTCTTCCTCGTGAATGCCTGCTGCCGCAATCATTTTGCTCATGCTTTGCAGCTGGGACAGGTCGTTGGCAATACGGCGGGGCCGCTCCAACAGATAGGTGCCCGAGCCATGCTTGGACACCAAAAGCCCGTCGCTGCGCAGCAGACTGAGCGCCTTGCGCCATGTCTCCCGGCTGACCTCCAGGCGTTCCGCCATGCTCACTTCGGACGGAAGCTTGCTGCCCGGTGCAAACTCTCCCGCCTGATACAATGCCAAAAAGGCCTCTTTTGCGCGTAAGGCAGAAGATTTTTGCTGCATATATGGTTCCTCCTTCTGTCGCGCGCACGCCCGCTCTGACCGCGCCGCCATTTTAATATGTACTATTATATACGGTTTTGACAAAAGTGCAAGTTTTCCCTTGTCAGCACGGAAATTTCACTGGTCATATTACATAATTTCACCAGTCCAAATCGGCGTACACGGCCGCGATGTGTCCACCTCGGATCTGCTGCTGCAACTATCCGCGATCCCGCAGGTTTCCTCCATCAACATTGATGCGCTGTGATCTTCCCAAAGCCGATATATTTCCGACTTGGATCACAGTGTGCTTCTACTTCTTTTCTTGCTATCACCATTTCTTTTCCATGAAAAAGCGTGTCGCAATGCGACACGCTTTTTCTACTTCTGCACAGACGCACACCTTTTATCCGCGCCATTTTGCCAATTCTTTTCACACTTCTCACAAAATATTTTTTGCATTTTTAGATATTCGGTGCGTTGACTTCAACCGACCTCAAGCGTATTATGAATTTACAAGACTGAAGAATGTATACATAATACAGTATTCAGTCTACAATCGCCAATGAGGACAGGTGAAGCAAATGAAAACCTTTTCCATCCCATATTACAGGTCATCCCTCGAACTGCATGTGGACGAAAAAAACCTGCACGCTGTGCTGAACTCCCGCACAGACGAATATGATGCCGGTAAGAGCGAAGCGGAGCTGGTGCGCCATGCATTGGAACACCCGATCGGCACTCCCCGTTTGCGCGAACTGGCAAAGGGAAAGCAAAAAATCGTGTTGGTTACCAGCGACCATACCCGCGCCGTTCCCAGCAAGCTGACGCTCCCCATTCTGCTGGAAGAAATCCGCGCCGGTAATCCGGATGCGGATATCACGATCCTGATCGCAACCAGCCTGCATCGCCCCACCACCGAGGAGGAACAGCGCCGGATGTTTGGCGACAACATTGTCGATCACGAAAACATTGTGGTCAATCAGGCCTTTGTCGACGAGGATTTTGAGCAGGTATGCACGCTTCCCTCGGGCGCGGAGCTTTGGGTCAACAAATTGGCGCTGCACTGCGACCTGCTGATCACCGAAGGCTTTATCGAACCGCACTTTTTCGCCGGTTTTTCCGGCGGCCGCAAGAGTATCCTGCCCGGCATCTGCAACGCCACGACGGTCAATGAGAACCATTCTTATAAGGCTATTTCCAGCCCCTACTCTACAACAGGCGTGCTGGAACATAATCCCATCCACGAGGATATGGTATGCGCGGCACGCGCGGTCAATGTACAGTTCATCCTGAATGTAGCACTTAATGCAGAGAAAAAGGTCATTGCGGCCTTTGCCGGCGACTTGGAGCAGGCGCATGCCGAAGGCGTGTCTTTTGTGCGCAGTCTGGCACAGTGCCCGAGCGTGACAGGCGATATCGTCATCACCTCAAACGGCGGCTACCCGCTCGACCAGAACCTGTATCAAAGCCCCAAAGCGGTGGCGACCGCGGAAGCCTGCTGCCGTGACGGCGGCGTGATCATCATGTGCGCTTCTTGCTGCGATGGCATGGGCGGCACGCATTTTGAAAAGCTGATCGTCAAGGGCACGGTGGACGAGATCGACGCCTATTTGTCCAAGATCCCGCCCAAGGAAACCATTCCCGAACAGTGGTGCGCGCAGATTTTTGCCCGCATCCTGAAAAAGCACAAGATCATTCTGGTGACCACCTATCTGGATCACGAACTGGTGCGCAAGGCCAATATGATCCCGGCCTCCTCGCCCGACGAAGCGCTGCAAATGGCATACGAAATGATGGGCAGCGACGCACGCGTAGTCGTCATTCCGGACGGTGTCGCCGTTCTGGCAGTCAAGGAGTAAGGAGGATGCATAATGGAACGGAAACTGGCGCTCAAGGTCGATGATCTGGATAACGTGGCGACCCTGTTCGCAAACGATATCACGGACGGCACCACGGTCGAGGTGCGGGACAAAAAAGGGCACACAGAAGAGATCGTCGTGCATGGCGACGTGCCGTATGGCCATAAAATCGCCCTGTGCGACATTGCCAAGGGCGAAAAAATCATGAAGTACGGCGAATGCATCGGCGCTGCCAGCCAGCCCATCCATAAGGGCGATTATGTGCATATACATAATCTGGACGCGCTGCGCGGCCGCGGCGATTTGTGAGGAGGAACGACATATGGGCTATACCTTTCAGGGCTACCGGCGGGCCAACGGCAAATTCGGCGCCCGCAATCTGGTTGCAGTCATCCCAAGCGTCATCTGCGCCAACGATGTTGGGCAGGCGATCTGCCGGCAGGTGCAGGGAACCATCGGTTATTTTCATCATCAGGGCTGCTGCCAGCTCCCGCTTGACCTCAAGCGCGTCACGGATACGCTGTCCAACCTTGGGCAAAGCCCCAATGTGGGCGCAGCGCTGATCGTCAGTCTCGGCTGTGAGGGTACGGATCATGAGCGTCTGGTGGAAGAGATCCGCGCCACAGGCAAGCCGGTCGAGATCATCCGCATTCAGGAATTGGGCGGCACTTCCCGCGCCATTCAGGCAGGCATCGACGCTGCACAGCGTCTGGTGCAGCAGATCTCCGGCTTGCAGCGCGAACCCGTCGATATTTCCAATGTCGTTATGGCCATCAAGTGCGGCGCGTCGGATACCACCTCCGGCATGGCCTCCAACTGCGTGATCGGCTATGTGGCGGATAAACTGGTCGACTTGGGCGCGACCGTGGTATTTGGTGAAACGACCGAATTTCTCGGCGGCGAACACATTCTCGCCCGCCGTGCGGTAGGCGGCGAAAACGGCCCGGTCGGGCAGAAAATTTATGAAATCGTCAACCGCATGGAGGCACGCGCCAAGTCCATCGGTGAGGATATGCGCGGTGGCCAGCCGACGCCGGGCAACATCGCAGGCGGTCTTTCCAGCATCGAGGAAAAGAGCCTTGGCGCCATCGTCAAGTCGGGTCACCGTCCCATTCAGGGCGTACTGGAATACACCGACCGCATAGACGATCAGAAAGGTCTGTGGATCAAGGACGCGCCCGGCCGCGAACCGGAAATTCTGACCGGTATGGCCGCCACCGGTGCGCAGCTGATGCTGTTCTCGACCGGCCGCGGCGCACCGCAAGGATTCCCGTCCATGCCGGTCGTAAAGATTTGCGGCAACCCGAACACCTTTGAACGCATGCAGCACGATATGGATCTGAACGCTGGCCGGATCATCACCGGCGAAAAGACCATCGAAGAAGTGGGCGAAGAAGCATTCGATCTGCTGCTGCGCGTGCTTTCCGGACAAATGACCAAAAATGAAGCGCTGGGCTATTTCGGCTCCATGGATATTTTCTGCCTTGGCCCGGTGATCTGACTCAACCCCATTGCTGCACCGGGGAGGTGAAGCATTGCGGCAGGGCACTGGTCTCTGCCATTGCAAAAACAGACAAGGGCGGCGCGCCGCCCAAGCATCTATCCAATGAGAATTCGGTTTGTTCCTAAGGGGGTAAAACAATGTTTAGTCCTGTCATAGCCATGTGGATCGGCATTATTGTCATGATGGTGCTGATTATCTTTACCAAAGTACATCCATTCCCGTCGTTGATTATTTCGGCCATCCTGATTGCGGTGCTGGCCATGCCGTTCGGCGATGTGACCAGCCTGACCGCGTGCATCAGCACGGTAACGACCGGTTTCGGCAATACCATGGCCAGTATCGGCGTTGTCATCGGCTTCGGCTGTATCATGGGTATTTTTCTGGAGAAAAGCGGCGCTGCCAAACGAATGGCGCTGACCATCCTCAAGCTGGTCGGCGTGAAAAACTGCGACGTCGTGCTGGGTCTGACCGGCTGGGTCGTTTCCATCCCGGTATTTTGTGACTCCGGTTTCGTCATTCTGTCCTCGCTGGCCAAGGAGTTCTCCCGTCTGACCAAACGTTCTATGGTTGGTCTGGGCGGCATCCTCGGCATGGGTCTGTACATCACACACTTCATGGTTCCGCCAACCCCCGGCCCGCTGGCCGTTGTCAGCACATTTCAGGAAAACGGGCTTGCCATCGACCTTGGCATTTATATCCTGTGCGGCATTGCCATTTCCATTCCCCTGTTTATCTTCTCCGTTCCGCTGTTCCGCTACTTCGGCCGCAAATTCCCCAACCTGATCGTCCCCTATGAGATCGACCGCTCGAAATACACGCCCGAACAACTCAAGGTTCTCGACCGCATCCACGAAAAGTACAAGCGCAATGAAGATCTGGTGACCGAGGACTTTGCCGAGCTGCTGGCGGCTGAAAAGCTGCCGAGCGCTTTCCTATCCTTCGCTACGCTGCTGGTTCCGATCCTTCTGATTTTCGCCAACACACTGGTCGGCCAGATCACCTCGCTGGACGGCACGCTTGTGGCCGACATCATCGAATTCCTCGGCCAGCCGGTCATGGCGCTGTTCATCTCGTTGTGCATGGGCGCATTCCTGCTTTGCAGCAACTTTGACAAGAAAACCTGCATCAACCTGATGCAGGAAGCCTGCCGCGACGCAGGCCCGATCGTATTCATCACCGCAGCCGGCGGTGCCCTGGGCGCAGTCATCAACGCAACCGGCGCTGCCAAGATCATGGCCGACGCGATCGTAGCAGCTGGCGTTCCGGGCATCCTGATTCCGATCATCACCGGCGTGATCATGCGCTTCCCGCAGGGCTCCGGCACCACAGCAATGATCACTGGCTCTGCCATCGTCGCCCCCGATGCTGACGGCTGGCTTGAATGTTAACCCCTATCTGGCAGCTCTGGCGCTCTGCCTTTCCACTATGTGCCCGAGCTACCTGAACGATTCGTACTTCCATGTTGTGACCAACTTCTCCGGCATGGATATCAAGACCAGTCTCAAAACCTGGTCGGTCGCTTCGATTCTGATTCCGGTCTTTGGCTCTGTGATCTTCGTTATCCTGTCGCTCTTCATCCATTGACGGATAACATCAAAAATGGCTGCCGCGTTTGCGGCAGCCATTTGACTATTCCAGACAACGAGTGCGTCCCTCAAGCCGTTCCGTTTTTTTGCAGCTGATCCTTGATGCATTGGCACGCCAGCTCCAAGTGAGTGCGGTTGATCCGATCCGCTTCCTCCGTTTCTCCATGTGTCAGCGCATGGATAATCTTGCGATGCTCCTCCAGCGAATCATCAAACCGGGTGCGGTCCGCCAAAGAGAATACACGGAACTGCTGGTTCATCGAACGCACACGCGCATAGGTTGAGTTGACCAGGCTGTTATCTCCCAATGCCACGATCGCGTCGTGCAGTTCTTCATCCGCGCGGGTATACTGCTCCACATTATTCTCGGCACGGGTTTTCTCCAACATCTGCAGGATATCAAGCAGCTGCTGCTTATGCTCCGGAGTCATGCTTTTCTGGCTCCTGGAAATGCTGTAGCTTTCCAGCATTACACGCATATCAAAAATTTCATCAATATCCTGACAGGTGAACTCCTTGACATACGTCCCCTTATTCGGCACGATATACAGCAACCCGTCCGATACCAAACGGCGCAGCGCTTCCCGCACCGGGCTTCGGCTGACCCCCAGCGCTTCCGACAACTCAATTTCCTGCAACCGGGCGCCCGGCGCAAAACGCCCTTCACAAATATCCTTCCGTAGGATAGTATATACTTGATCTCCCATCGTCTGAATGGATCTATTCGCGGCCATTTTTTTGCCTCCTGACAGCATTCGGACTCCTGACTCCATCTTAGCAGTTTTTCAATATTTTGGCAAGATTTTCCCGGCTCATTGCAGGACGGAGGCGCGATTGTTCCCCGCTCGCTGCAATTTACCTGCGCTTACCGAACAGAAAAGGGTGAAAACATGAATATGAGAAAAGACGCGGCGCAAATCATGCAAGCGTCGCTTCACGCGGTTTTACCGGATGCAGCTGTACGCCGCGCGCTCCAATCGTTCCGACAGCCGGAGGGCCGGCTCGTGATGGTCGCACTCGGCAAAGCGGCTTGGCAAATGGCGCATGCCGCGAGCGATGCGCTTGGCAACGCCATCGAGGAAGGTATCGTAATCACCAAATACGGGCATGACATGGGTCCCATTCCACGTACCGCCATTTGGCAGGCCGGACATCCCATCCCCGACCAGAATTCCTTCGACGCCACCGCAGCGGCAATCGAACTTGTCCAGCCGCTGCGACAGCAGGATACCGTTCTGCTGCTGATCTCCGGCGGCGGCTCCGCCCTGTTTGAAAAGCCGCTTTGCCCACCGGACGAACTGACCGACATGACCGATCAGCTCATGCGCTGCGGCGCAAACATTGTGGAAATCAATACGCTGCGCAAGCGCGTTTCCGCCGTCAAGGGCGGACGCTTTGCCCAGCTCTGCGCACCGGCGCAGGTTTTTTCCATCGTCCTGTCCGATATCGTGGGCGACCCGCTGGATATGATCGCTTCCGGTCCCGCCTATCCCGATCAATCCACGAGCGAACAGGCAATCAGCATTGTGCAGAAATACGGGCTGCACCTCAGCCCGACGATCCTATCCCTGCTTGAGCAGCCACTGCCGCATACCTTGGACAATGTGGAGACCCATATCACCGGATCGGTACGCGAATTATGCACTGCTGCGGCAGCGCAATGCCGCGCATTGCGTTACGATCCCGTTATCTTAACCGACAGCCTCAGCTGTGAAGCACGTGAAGCCGGCAGCTTTTTGGCCGCTGTCGCACAATATCAGGCGCGCATCTGCCAAGCCCCCTGCGCCTTCATCGCAGGGGGTGAAACCGTTGTACATATTACCGGGACGGGCAAAGGCGGGCGCAATCAGGAGCTGGCGCTCTCTGCGGCACGCGGTCTGTCCGGCATTCCCAATGCCGTGCTGTTCTCTGTGGGTTCGGACGGAACCGACGGCCCCACCGATGCCGCGGGCGGCATAGTGGACGGCAGCACGCGCGACGCACTGCTCGCGCAGGGCATTGGGATCGAAGCGGTCTTGCAGCAAAACGACGCCTATACCGCGCTCGACCGCGTGGGCGGTCTGATCCGCACCGGACCAACCGGCACCAACGTCAACGATGTCGCCGTCCTGCTGCTGCGGCCACATCCGTAGTACGGAAAGAAAAACGGTACTTTCTTCATGAAAGCGCCGTTTTTCTTTGCCGTTTTTTCGGTCCTATCCTGCCGGGCGCTTATGCTGCATCTACGGCAGTTTTTTTCGAGAATGAAACCAAGCCGGTGCGATCCAATGCAACCATCAGCGCTGGAATCAGCACCAACTGGAGAATGATGCCGGGAACCGCGGTCAATAGCGCGCCGCTCAGGAACAGTTCCCAAGTGAATGTCTGACCGCCCAGACCCAGCAGAATGATCTCTGCCACGCCCCACACGATGCGGCCAACCACCATTGCAACCAGCAGCGACCGATAAAGCGCAAAGATGCATTTCCAACGCGAATGCGCATAGAGTGCACCAACCACCAGACCATAGGTTGCCAGTTCAAACGACATCGCAATGCCAGTCGGATAAATCGGCGGCATGCCAAAGAGCACATAGCGCAAGAGCGGCAGAATGAAGCCAACGATTGCGCCATACTGCCAGCCGCAGATCAGGCCGCAGATGAGCACCGGGATATGCATTGGCAGCAGCATGCTCCCGATCTGCGGGATCTGTCCGGTGAAAAACGGAAGGATCAATCCCAGCGCAAGAAACAACGCGGCCAAAACCAGATTACGAATGGATTTTTGCATGATAAAACGCTCCTTTAAAAGTCTTTCCGAGCTGTTTCTTCTGAAACAGTACCGCCTTCATGGCTTTTTCCAGGAGGTGTCAGGGGAATCAAACTGCCTTCTTGGCAGAAAATCAATTTATATGCAAAGCGAATCAAACGATTCGCCAAAAAACGAGCTGGTGTCGATCACCATCGGATGATAGGACATCGGATCGCATTGTGCATGATACCGCTGCTCCATCGGAATCCAAACGCGCTCGAACATTTCAAAATATGCGCCTTCCCGCGTTTGCAGCCGTGTTTTCTGCTCCTGCTCGGAACAGGTGAGAAAAACGCACAGATCATACGCATCGGCCAGCTGCGGATGCAAGGAATAGCTGCCTTCCACTACGCTGAGCGGTGCAGGCTCCACCGCTTGCGGCTGACCCAATTGCTGCGCGGCACAGTCAAAGATGCGCTGATATACGGTCTCACCCGTCTGTGCCGGCTGTATGACCTCTGTTTGCAGCCGTTCCAAATCCATGTTGCCGGCGGGCTGCTGCTGCCAATCCGCCGTGCGCCTTGCAATCGGCAGATAGTAATGATCGGTATGGAACACCCGGCACGGAAACAGCGTTTCCAAAAGTGCTGCCAAATGTGTTTTGCCGCTGCCGCAGCAGCCGTCAATGGCGATCAGCAGCAGACGTTTTTCCTGCATTTTCTGCATGATCCGCAGCAAAAGCGAAAAATATCCGGCATATTCCTGCCGCAGCAGCCGGTAATGCGGCTGATACGCTGCGCGGAACTGCGCGCTGTGGTGAACAGGCAACGCAGCATCCCATGCTGCTTCTGCGATCCACCGGCGCAGGTCAGGCTCTTCGGCGCCGAGCTGCTCCAACAACCGACGCAGCTGCAACAGGCTTCCATGACAATGCTGCGCCGTCTGCTGCATCAATTCTGCCAGCAAGCGCGCAGCCTCCGGGCAAAATGCACCGGGCCGCAGCGGAAACCGGCATAAGCCTCCGCCAATGCGCTCCGCTCCGTCCGGTGAAACGGTTTCCGGAACGGTTTTCCATTCCTCTGCAATGCCGGCTGCCAGCGCTTCGACCTCTTCACCCAAATGCATCGGGCCGAGAACGCTTTGATAGAGCAGCTTGACGCAATCCTGCGGTTCCATCAGCGGATACCGCGTGCGATGCGCGCGCAGAAGCGCTTTGTAATCTTCCCCGCTCATTCCGCGATAACCTGCATCACAACCTGCACAGCACGGCGCAGATATTCTTCCATGCGGCAGTCCTCCGTCCCGGCCACATAAATGCCGCACGTAGAGGACGGGATCAATATTTTCTTTGCGTCAGCGCCCGAAATCGCGGTTGCCATTTGGGGCGAAACCTCTCCCAGAATGCCGTTGGCCATCACGACGCCGATCGGCCCCAGAATGACATCCGCACGCGCTGCATTGAACACAATCGCATTTTCACCCGTTGCGCCATGGCTGGCGCCTGCTTTCAGCATGGCATTGGTCGCCAAGACATTGGTGCCGACGCCGATCAACTCACAATGCTCCGGCAGGCAAGCACGCAGCAGCTTTACCAACTGACTGCCGATGCCGCCGCCCTGTCCGTCAACCACCAGAACGCGACAGACATTTGACTGATTCCTCATGTTCCAAAAACCTCTTCACAGGCTGTTCCAAAGCAGCCGATCTATTGTTATTATTATATCACATTACGGTGCAAAAAGGAAGCGATGCCACACTTTTCTCCCGGTAAAACCATTCAATTTACAAATACAGGAACAAAAAAGTGGTGCGTCCATCTTGGCGCACCACTTTTATCCATTGTGTGTTTTCAGCCCGAAGCGGCAATTATCGGCTCAAGGCTCCGATCGCAATATTGACCACCAGACACGCCGCCGCACCAACCGCGCAAAGCACTGCGCGCTGCCGGCAAGCCTTTGCCTTGGGATCAGCCTGCTTATCCTCGCCTTCCGCACGGCCGCAGATCATGCCGTACCGCATCTGCTGGAAAACCGTCAGCGCTGCCAACACCGC
Source organism: uncultured Agathobaculum sp. (assembly GCF_963927765.1). Taxonomy (NCBI): domain Bacteria; kingdom Bacillati; phylum Bacillota; class Clostridia; order Eubacteriales; family Butyricicoccaceae; genus Agathobaculum; species uncultured Agathobaculum sp. The sequence goes on from NZ_CAWVCU010000106.1 coordinate 23,372, forward strand.
AAATGCGAGCAGCAGCACGCGCTGTACCGTCTGCATATCAGTGCACGAGGTTGAGCACCAGCGCGGCAATCACGAACACAACGCCCACAACCGAAGTCAGGCGGGCAAACACCTTATCCGCTGCCGTGGCCTTACCTGCGCCGAAGAAGGTTTCCGCGCCGCCGGAGATCGCGCCCAGACCCTGCTGTGCGCCGCTCTGCAGCAGAACCACAACGATCAGGAACAAGCTGGCAACGATCATTACGATCGAAAGTGCAATTTGTGCGGTAGTCATAATTACGATTCCTCCACTATTTTTTCATTCCGTTTATCGCGCCAAAGCATGGCACGCTCTATTTGCGTACATGATATTATAGCACAATAAATGCAAAATTTCAAGTGTTTTTTCTCAAAACCGGCTGCAACGAAAGTTGTAATATTAAAGGTAACAAGAGGACTTAATCTTGTTACCTCATTTTTTTGCTCGAAAGAAGCAGAAAAATTGCAAAACA
>NZ_CAWVCU010000107.1:0-44718 GCF_963927765.1 uncultured Agathobaculum sp.
TCATCTACAATCATCACACGAATTTTCTTCGTGTCAAATCCCATTGTTCCCACCCTTTCAAACCTTTTGGAACGTCGCCGGACGCAAAATGCGATATGGGCTATCCTTGCTGATATTCTCCGAATGACCGATCAGCAGATAGCCGCCCGGATTGGTCGCATCATAAAACCGCTGTATGAGGGCGTCCTTCGTCGGCTGGTCAAAATAAATCATCACATTCCGGCAAAAAATCACGTCGAACTTGAGCTTAAACCGGATTGGATCCATCAGATTAAAGGTCCGGAAAATCACATTCTTGCGGATTTCCGGCGTTACCGTATAAAGCCCGCTTCCATCGTCCCGCTTGAGGAAATACTTCCTGCGCCATTCGGGCGGGATGTCAGCCGGAACCTCATAAGCAGGGTCCCGCGCTTCTGCCAAAGCCCTCTGCGAAATGTCTGTTGCGAGCACGCGGGTATCCCACGCCGCAGCCTTTGCGCCAAAGTATTCCTTGATACACATGGAAATATTATAGGGCTCCTCACCGGTTGAACAGCCAGCGCTCCAAATCGAAAGCACCTTTTTGCGATCATTGCGTCTGGTAATCTCAGGCAGGATCACATTCATAAAGAAATCATAGTGGTCCTTTTCGCGCATGAAGTAGGTATAGTTTGTCGTCAACTTATTGAGCACAAACTCAACCTGCTCCTTATCCTTTTTGTTGAGCAGATCGTCAACAAAATCCTTGAAACTGGTATAGCCCTGCGCCTGCAGGGACGCGGACAACCGGCTGTTGATGAGCAATCGCTTCTGCTTCAGGTTAATCCCGTAATTGTCCTGCATAAAGCGGACCATCCGTTGGAAATCCGAATCAGATAACTGCATCATATCTCAACACCCCTTTGCATGTATTTTGCTAAACCGTTTTTCAGCTTTGCAGCAGCAGCGGGCAATCCAGCACCAGCATGGTGCCCGACCCGTCCGGCATAGCGCACATGCCCGAAACATATTTCTGCGCATTATGGGCCGGCATCGGCAGAATGGTTTCCACCGGAATATCAATGATCTGCTTAACCGTATCCACCAAAATACCGATCTGCATCTCATTGACATTCAAAACGATGATGCAGTCCGTATCAACCGACATCAGGCTCAGTCGCAGACGCATATCAATAATCGGGATGGTCTGTCCACGCAGATTGATGATGCCGCGCACATATTCCGGTACCATCGGGACTTTGGTCACAGGATAGTTGGTAATAATCTCAATGACGCTTTCCGCTTCGATACCGAACATCAGATTATCGGTCTGGAAGGTGAGATATTTTTTCGTCTCAACCTCATTGATCTCTTTTTTATCCAGCTCAGCCGCCTGCTCTTCTTCGGTGGCAAACAGCATATTCTCATCAGACATGTTTGATTCACTCCTTCTCCGGTACGCGTTTCATCATCAATAACCCGCGAAACCGGTATTTGATGTAAGCAGGCTTGCGACATCCAGAATCAGGCTGATATTGCCATCACCCAGAATCGTGCAGCCGACAATGCCTGCTTCCTTGATGCCAAAGCTGTTCAAATAGGTCGGCAGCGGCTTAATAACCACCTGCTGCTCACCCAGCAATTCGTCTACAAACAGGCAGTACGAGTTTTCGCTGGTTTCCACCCAGACGAAAATGCCCTCGTCCGTGCTGGTCGCCTTCGGCTCCAAGCCGTACAACTCATGCAGGCGCACAACCGGATAGAAATTATCCATCTTGCTGATCATTTCGCCCTGCATAGCATCATGGATGATATCCGCCTCGGACGCATTAAAGGACTGGCGAATGTTCTGCAACGGGATGGTGAAGATCGAATCACCAACCGAAACCTCCATGCCGTCCATAATCGCCGTAGTCAGCGGGATCTTGAGCGTCGTGCACGTACCCTTACCGAACTCGCTGGTCATCAGCACAGTGCCCGCAACCGACTCGATATTCTTTTTCACTACGTCCATGCCTACGCCGCGGCCGGAAAATTCGGTAACCTCGGTGTTGGTGGAGAAGCCAGGCATCATCAGGAAGTTCAGGATCTCACGTTGGCTGTATTCCACATCCGGGCTGGCCAGTCCCTGACGGATGGCCTTGCGCAGCACTGCGTCGCTGTCGACACCTGCGCCGTCATCCTCGATCCGGATGATGACCTCGCTGCCTGTATTCTGCGCAGACAGGATGATCTCACCTTCCGGATTCTTGCCCGCTGCAATACGCGTTTGCTCATCCGGCTCGATACCATGATCCATAGAGTTACGGACAATGTGCATGATCGGGTCGCTGATTGCGTCCACGATCGTCTTGTCGATTTCCGTATCCTCACCGATAATGGTCAGGTTCGCACGGCGGCCCAGCTTCTGACCCATATCGCGAACGATACGGCGCATTTTCTGGAACGTACCAGAAACCGGCACCATGCGCAGCGACATGGAAATATCCTGCAATTCGTCGGTCAGCTTGCGCAGCTGACGCGCAGACTTATTGAAGTTATCCAGTTTAGCGGCATCAATGCCCTTCAGGTCGGGCGACGCGGTTACCATAGCCTCGGTGATAACGATTTCTCCTACAACCGCCATCAGCTGATCCAGCTTGGACAGGTTAACGCTGATCAGACTCTGCTTGATCTGGTGATGCGCCGCATTCTGTGCGCTGCCCGTATCCGCTTTTGCGTTGTCCGTCGACGGCTCAGCCTTCTTCTTCGCCACAGGCGCCGCTTCTTCCACGACTGTCTCTGTCTTGACCGGTTCGCTTGCCGACTCTGCTGGCGCCGCAGCCTCAGCTGCCGGCTCCTCGTCGATTTCCTGATACGTCTTGACAAATCCAAGACCACTTACCACCTGAATCGCCTGCTTACGGTCCTCATCCGAGCTGAAGCGCATAACGAAACCGTTCTCCGCAATGAATTCCGACAGAGAAGGATCATTTTCCAGGCCTTCCGGTTCATAGCTAAACTCATGCAGGCACTGATCCTTCACATCGGTGACCGCCATGAACGCGCGCAGATTTTCCATCCCGCAGCCTTCGTCCAGAAATACGCGCAGCGAATAACGGTTTCTGCCGTCCGAAGAGCTAGACTGCGCCGCAGAAGCGGCCTGCGCGGACTGTCCCTGCGCCGCTGCCTCGGCTGCATCTCCGTTAATTTTGTCGATGAACATATTAATTGTATTCAGGAAATTGTCGATATGTTTAGAAAGAGGTTCTCCACTCTCGATCTTGCCTACTTCATTGCGGAAGTAATCAATCGACTTGAACAGCAGGTCAAACAACTGCGGCCGATCCTGTTCCGGAACAACCTCCATTGTTTTTTCACGAATCAGATAGAACAAATCCTCGATTCGATGCGCAATCGTCATCAGAGGTTCAAATTCCATCATTGCCGCAGAACCCTTCAGGGTGTGCATGATACGGAAAATTTCATTCACATCATCTTCCGAAAGCGTGTCCGCCTGTTCGGCAGACAACATAATATTATCAAGCTGTTCCAGCAGTGTATTTGTTTCATACAAGTACATTTCCAGAACGCTATCGCTGTTATTTTCCATAAAATAAACGCCGCCTTTCTGAATTTTGAATAACCGTGTTTATTTTTAATTCGACCGAATGCGTCAGGAATTAAGACAGCATATTAAACTTTACAGAAATTTCTATGGAAACGGAGCCTTACTATGCAAAACATCACAAGCGTAACCAACCCCGTTCCGGGGCAGGAAGGCAATACATACCGATCTCCCATTACGCCAAACGATCCGCAAATACAGAATATACCGGATCCCACCCGTGTGGGCCGTGCGGATGCCCGCTCGGATCGGCAAGACACCGCCAATATGGATGTCGGCCGCCGGTATGACTCCTATTTTCAAACATTTTTGCAAGCGCTGCGCTCCTCCGGCTCAATCACTGAAACCGCCGCGCGCTTTCTGATTGCCCATTCGGGCACGCTGGTGCTCTCAGGGCTTTCCACCGGCATCGCGCAGGAACTTGCCCAGTTCATGCAGATGATCAGCGTCGGCCCGGATGAATTGCTTACCCTGCTGCAAAACCAAATGTCCTCGGGCGCCCGTTTCAGCGGCAAGCTGTTCGATGCCCTGCGAGATGTTTTACAGCACAGCCCGTCTGCCGGTCTGAAAAATGATATTCTGCAATTTCTCAAGCGGTTCAACGATTTTTCGTCCACCTCCCATATCGAGCGCAATTTGCAGCGCACCATCCAGCAGATGACTTGGTTTATGCCCAGCCGCTTTGGCGGCACACTGGAGGAACACGCCTCCCAGCTTCAGCAACTGCTTTCACAAGGCGACCGTGCCGGTGTGCTGCATCTGATGCAGGATACCATCCTCCCCTTCCTGTCGGACTATGTTTCGCAGATGCATGACCGCGGCATTGCCCGCAGCCTGCTGAGTCTGCTGATTTTAGACATCGCTCGCTACGAAAACGGCAACCCGCAGTCCATGCTGCAATCCTTCTATCAGCTGCTCGGCTATTCCTCTATGAAAGAGCATTTTGGCCAGATGGACAGTAAGCAGCTGATCCAACTGTTGCAGGAAAGCGCAGCTTCGATCAACAATGCCAACAACCCGATTGCCGATCACCTTTCGCAGATGTCTGCCGCTGCTCTGCGCAGCGAAGGCAATGCGGAACTCCGACAAACCTTCCAGGCGCTGGTCGATTCCATTCTGGTTAACCAGAGCGTCTATATGCCGCTGGCGCATGCGATGCTGCCAGTTGAGATGGACGGCAGAATGATGTTCTCTGAACTGTGGGTCGATCCGAACGCAGAAAACGAAAACGGCTCGTTCTCGCAGGAGAAATCCATGCGCCTGCTGCTCAAGTTCGATATACAGGAGCTCGGTATGTTCGATCTGGTGCTCACCTATCACGAAGGCACGGTAGATGCGTCACTGCACTGCCCGCCGCACCTAGAAAAGTTTACCGAGCAGTTTGAACGGAAAATGGCGGCGATAGCTGAGCAGGACGGCCTCAACGCAGCCACGATGCGCGCTTCGCCCATGGTACGGCCGCTTTCTATTTCCGAGGTATTCCCTAAAATATTTGAAAGGAAGGACAGCATCAATGTCGCAATATGATAGCCGCCGCAAAGCGGTAGCCCTGCAATATGAAAACGGCGCACCGGCACCGGTTGTGGTCGCCTCCGGCATGGGCTATCTTGCCGAAAAGATCGTCGAGGTTGCTTCGGAAAACGGCGTTCCGATTTATGAGGATACCTCACTGGCCACCATGCTGTCCCAGCTGCAGCTCGGACAGGAAATCCCGGAATCATTATATCGGTTCATCGTGGATGTTTATGTATATTTCCTGCATTTTGATCCCAACAACCCGCAAAAGCCGCGTGTTCCGGCTTCCAAGGAAACCGCACCAGATAAAAAGGAGGCAACTGAAGAATGAGTCGAAAAGGAATTCCAGAAGAAAAATTTGTTTTTCTGGATGATAACCACCAAACGCTGGCCAGCGCCGTTTTGCTTGGACAGCAAGGCCAGACTAAGACCTTCCTCCTGACCTATGCCCCAAACTGTGATTTGCAAAAACTCACCACATTTAATGTAATGAGCGTCAATTCCACCGAGTTTATGGCATGGCGCGGCCGAGTGCAGCAGATTCGAGGCGACAAGCTGGATTTCATCGCTGAGGAGCGGATTGATTCACGACTCCGCAGGCAACTGCGCATCCAGATGCCATTCCGTACTTATCTCTATCCGATGCATGGACATTCTGCCCGTCTTCCGATCATCAGCAAGGATATCAGCTGCGGCGGCATGGCATTCTATTGCGTTTCCTCGCTGAAGGATGGGGCGAAATACGATATTCCCCTGCCCTGCACTGAGCCGCCGATCATCGTCCGTTTAGAGATCATCCGCACGATTTCAAAAGAAAAGAACTTATACGCCGGCCAATTCATGGACATTTTGCCGCAGGAAGAAGCAATGATCCAGGAAAGTATTTTTGAATACGACCTGCATCATCACTCTGCGTAGGCGATTGCGAATCCAAAAGAAAAGGTGTTGTAAAACATATGATACACTTCAAAAAAACTACTTCTTCCATCCGGAAACGCGCATGCGCGTTTATTCTCTGCCTATGCATGCTGCTGGGCATGATACCGGTGTTCACCCCGACCGCACAGGCGGCGGAATCCAACTACTATCTGGATCGGCTGGTGTCGTGGGACATCATGCGCGGCGACCAATTCGGTAATCTGGAGCCGGATCGCTCTATCACACGCGCAGAATTTGTCACCATGCTCAATCGCACCTTCGGCTATACCAAAACCGGTGCGCAGCCATTCCGGGACGTTAATATCCACGACTGGTATTATGACGATATCAGCGCGGCCTATACCGCCGGATATTTTCAGGGCACCTCGAAATCGACCGCTTCCCCCAACGCAACGTTGACGCGCGAGGAAGCCGCGACCATGCTGTGCCGCAACCTGATGCTGCAGCCCCTCTCCGGCGAGGATCTGTCCTTCACGGACAGCCGTCTTGCCAGCAGCTGGAGCCGCGGCTATATCAAAGCGGCCGCGGAGGAAGGCATTCTGCGCGGTGACCCGGACGGCAAATTCCGTCCGCTGGACAATATCACTCGCGGCGAAGTTGCCATCATGCTGGTCCGCGTCATCGGCACGCCGATTCAAGAGCCCGGCACATACTCGACCAGCGTTGCAGGCAACCTGATGGTCTCCTGCTCTGGTGTCACGCTGGAGAACATGACCGTGACCGGCGACCTGTATATCACGGGCGGCGTTGGACTCGGATATGTCACGCTCAACAATGTAACGGTATACGGTAAAATCATCGCCAGCGGTGCCGGCGAAAGCAACAAGGGCGATTGCAGTATCATCCTGAAAAACTGCACCGCCCCGGAGATGATCGTAGACAGCCCATCCAACCAGTATGTTACCATCCGTTCTGTTGGTGATACCGATATCGACAAGGTGTATGTCCGCACGGATACCTATCTGGAAGGCAAATCCACCGGACGGCACGGCTTCCAGTATATTGAGGTTGACGGCGAAGACGGCACACGGCTTGATCTTGCCGGCAATATCCATGAAGTTGTTACCGTAGCGCCCGAATCCGAAATCAACGTCGGCAGCGGCACGGTCGAAAAGATGACCGTCGACGAGAGAGCCGTCGGTTCTACCGTAAGCATTGCGCAGGGCGCAGTAGTCGAAGAATTGAATCTGGATACCGGAACGACTGTAACCGGCAAGGGCGACATCGGTACGCTGAATGTCAACGCGCCCGGCTGCAAGGTCGAAATGCTGCCGGATGACATCAACATCCGTCCCGGCATCACTGCCGATATCAACGGCATGACGATGGACAGCACGCTGGCCGATCAGATCTCCGACTATCCCCGTATTTTGAGCGGCTATCCGCGTATGGATGATATTGCGCCAACACAGGCTGAAACCTCTTTTGAAACCAATAAGCCCGGCACGATCTATTGGGCAGTCCGTCTGAGCGGCGATGGCCCGATGGCTGCCAGCGATCTGATCAAGCCGCCAACCTATGGCGCCAATATTGTCAAGAACGGCAATCTTGCTGTCAAGGATGCAAACGAAGTACTTTCCCAGAAAATCACCGGCTTGAAGATTGACACTTCTTATGTCCTGTCGGCTGTGTTGGTTGACAGCCGCGATGATCAGAGCGTTGTCAAGAGCGTTTATTTCACCACGCCCGACAACAGCAAACCCGCTTTTGCTTCCGGCTATCCGAAAGCGACCACCATCGAAGATACTTACGTCGACTTTGATGTAGCAACCACCAAGACCTGCACCCTCTACTGGGCGATCTACAAGAAGGGCATGCCTGCTCCGACTGCAAACGACTTCAAGGACGGTTCTCTCAGCGGTGCGATTGATTCCGGCAGCCGCAAAATGATCCGCAGCGAGGAAGACAGCGTCCGCATGGGCAATATCATCGAAACCGCCAAGAACGCACTTGCAGAGTTGACGGACTACGATGCATTCTTCTACCTGACTGACGGCATCAACGAGTCAGCTGTCACGAAGGTTTCGATCACCACCGCTGACCGCACCCCACCGGAATTTCTCAACAACTATCCGCGCATCAGCAAAATCGACAAGACGTCGTTGACCGGTGAAGCCGCCATCAATGAAGATGGCAAGGTTTATTGGGCAATCGTCAAGCACGGTACAGACTATCCGGTAGAAAATGCCGCTCTGTCTGACGACGAAGCAAAGGAATTGGACAAAAAGCTCCAAATTAAAGGCGGCATGTATGCACTCAAGAGCGGTTCCTTCTCCGCCAAAGAAAATGCCGCATCCTCATTTAATATGAGCGGCCTGGAAGCAGAAACCGCTTATGACATTTATTTCGTTGCCGAGGATGACTCCGGCAACCTGTCTGAAATCAAGGTACTGGAAAACGCCAAGACGCTTGATACCACCGCACCGGAACTGGTAGAAATGCGTTTCTCGGAAGCCAATGACGAGGGTATCCCCCTCGCAGACACCGATATCACGCTGGTATTCAGCGAGGATATCTACAGCACGCAAACCAAGCTTTCGCTGGTAGAAATGTACGAGTCTGATAAGGACACGTTTGATGTTGCCGGCAGCAAGGATGGTGAAACTGTCACTTGGGCGGAAGTCATTGACGGTATGTTCACGCTCAACAACCTGGACATCACTGACCCCGATAAAAAAGTAGCGCTGACCCTCGGTTCCCCTACCGGCAAGGAGAATATGACAGTCTCGCTCAACGAAAACGGCCAGACCGAGGTTACTTTCCATAATGCAGCGCTCAACCTGCTCAGTGGCACGCGGTATCAGTTTGTTCTCAACTTTATTACCGACTCTTCCAATAACAATATGGGTCGTGATACCAAGTCCGACGAGTTCCGTATCATGGACGCACAGGTGGACTTCAACGAACTTGAAATCGTCACCATTACACCGGACGGTCAATCCCAGTCTGTTTCGGTGGATACCACATTCTCTATGATCCCCTATGCCAACAGCACCCAAAATGCATCGCCTAATACCCGATATGATCTAATCATCGCATCGGATACTACAATCTCGTTCAATTTGTATCAAAGAGAGCACAAGGCGGATAATTCCGGCATATGGAAGCAGGTAAATACCGCTCCCATCTCTATTGTCAATCCGCCATCTGAAAAGTGGTCCGGCAGAAGCTACAACAAGGATATTGCAGGCATAACAGAGCCCGAGCAGTATCCCACCTTACAAAGCCTGATAGACGGCTACGAATATGCCATTGAGTTGACCTCTATCAACGAAATCTCTGAAAAGGACAAATGGGACGCAACTGTTCACTTGTATCTGTTCTGTGTAGCTGGTGCTCCGAGTAATCTGCGCAATCTGGTGCAGGGTGATGTAACTGAAACCATCTGGCAGGATCGCGTCATTACCAACAAAACGGTATCTTCGATCGGCAACCCTTCAGACTTCAGCATTGAGATCGTTCGTACCAACCAAAGTGCACCGAATTTCAACGAAGGCTATCCTCGCGTTTCGCCGGGTGATTCACTCACAACTATCAGCTATCAACTGGACCGCGTCGGTGATGTCTATTATGTTGTAGCGCCAGAAACCAATCTGCCGCCGAAAAATGACATCACAATTATAGACGACGAATACAGACAACCTTGGATTAAGGAACCTACTGATGACACTGGCATTCCAAACCTCGGTAAGCTTGTTGACACATATGCTTCGGTTGTTCTCCCTGCTGACAAGCGTGACATGGGCATTACAAGCCCAACCGCCAGCCAGATCATGAACCCCACACAGTTCACGAACGATGCTGGCTATCGCACCGGAAAAGCATCCTATTCCGGCGCAGGTACTGCCACCATCCAGATCGAAGACTTGAATGCCAATTCCAACTATTATATTTATTTTGTCCTAAAGGGATCGTATGCACTCCCCTCCAGTGTCCTGTGCTACAAGTTCTCTACCACCGATGTAGAAGCACCACTGCTGGATGCTAAGGCCAACAACAGTAACGATGCTTATTATACGGTCAAATCCAGCACAACCGGTACCATTTCCGCAAACACCTATTGGTTCCTCTATGGTGAAGGCGACGGTGGCTATCCGCCCATCCTCAACACCAAAATCCCCAGTAGCAATAAAACCTACCTTGAAGCAATGAAGGACACAACGATCGACAGTCTGGACTCTGCGGATAAGATAGCGCTCTGGGAGACCATTCTCGGTCAGGGCAGCGGCTTTGATTTGGCACAGTCTGGCAGTGAGCTTGTTGAAAATGTAACCAACTCCCCCGGTCAAACCATCAGTAATTTTATTGATCCGTCCAAACTGCTGCCAAACAACTCTTATGTTCTTGTTGTTGCGGCAAGAAACACGCAGGGCGGCGATCCAGTATTCCGTGCAGTCGGCAATATCCGATTGGTTGATACTTCCGGACCAAAAATCAGTAACATCAGTACCACTGGCAGAACAACGACCGCTGGTGCATTTACCGGTCAGGTCACCATTCAATTTGACAAAGATTTGTATCTGAAGTACATTCAGTCTAACACTCAAACGCCTTATAAGGCTTGGACCACGGATGCGGTTACCGGTGCTGGCACGGCGACTGTGCAGAAATATGTCTCTAGAATGCTCTACATCAATGTTTCACAATTCCCGGAAGGCGGTACTCTCAGCATAATCCCCCATAACACAGCGTCTGATGAGCAGGATATGGTATATCCCTATTTTGTCACCGAGCAGGGTTACGGCAGCGAACTTGCTCCGATCACTCTACGCCTAGAAAAAGAAACAACCGAAGAGGGTAAAGACATATGGAGATTTGTAATCGATGCTCCTGGCAAGGATTATGACGGCACGACCTCGCAAATCATCACCCCGTAAACTCACACAAAAAAAGAAGCCCTTCGGGGCTTCTTTTTTTGCACTTTCTCCTATTACCTTTAATTTTACTTTAATCCTGTCGATATATAATGTATACTGTTAATAGAGCTTTAACAGATAAAAATCTTCCTGGAAGGAGAATGCAACGTGAAGGCTGTCTGGGAATTTTTAGAGAACTTCTATGCCGGTGTTTATGTCGCAGATATGAACACGTATGAATTGATATATATGAATGCAAAAGCCCGGGAATCGTTTCAAATCGCCAGTCCGGAGGACTACCAAAACAAAAAATGCTATGCCGTTCTTCAAAATTTTCCGATGCCTTGCCCCTTCTGTACTAATACGCAGCTCATTGACGATCAGTTCTACGAATGGGATTACCATAACCCCGTTGTAAACAAAACCTTTCATTTGAAGGATTATATTGTCAAGTTTGAGGGACGAAAATACCGGGTCGAAATTGCCATACCGGATGATACGGTCATTGATGCAGAAGATAATGAGAATAATACGAATGATGAGGATGCCAATAATTGTGCACTCAGCCCTAACTTTTTTATCAACAAGTGTCTGATGGCTACGCATTCCGCTTCCGACCCTTCTGTATCGCTCGAACTCATGCTGCAATATATTGGCACGCAGTTGGGATGCGAAAATGTTTTCCTCTATGAACGGATGGACAATGGCGAATTTCTCAGCACATATCGCTGGGCACCCACGTCATCCGAAGTCCCCTTAAATCTCTCGCTTCAAATCGAGCACCCTCAGCATCTGCAAAGCCTATATCGCAATGAGGTTTTGATCTTTAGTGAGCACGATCCTCGTTTGCCCACACCTTCCAAGTTCTCAACCCAATCGGATTTTTCGAATATCCATGCGCTTATGCTGTCTCCTGTGCTTTCCAAAGGCCGTATTATCGGGCTTTTGCGGCTGGATAACCCTGCCGTCAAGCACCTGCGCAATATTTCGGGCACCATCAAAGTGCTGTCTCATTTCATGGGCTCCATCCTGCTCCGCCGGGATTTGATGGTACATCTGGAAGAACTGAGCTACCATGATTCCATGACGCAATTACTCAATCGGCATGCACTCAACCGGTACATCACTGGAGAAAAATATGAGAAAAGGCATACAATTGGCTTAATTTACTGTGATTTGATTGGTCTGAAACGGATCAATGATAACTTGGGGCACAATAACGGCGACCGTTTGATTTTGCAAGCCTCTCATATTTTGACCGATCTGTTTTCTCCCAGAAATGTCTATCGAATTGGCGGAGATGAATTTTTGGTGGTCTGTCAGGACATCTCCCAAAAGGTTTTGGAGGATCAAGTCGCCAAGCTCCGTACCCGCGTTGCGGAAGAAAACTGCGCTTTATCCATCGGCAGCACCTGGTCGGATTCACACGAGGACAATTTTTCTCAGCTTATTACCTTGGCTGATGACAGTATGTATCGCGACAAACTTGCCTATTATGAAAATCAGCAGGCACACGAGCCGCATTTTGAGTCCTCTAAAGCTACCGCGTTTCAGGCATTCCTGCAACATTATTACTTTGACGCCGAAACCTTTTTCCATTCCATCGCCATGCCGGAAGCGCCATTTTACCTGTATTGCGGCGATGTGCAGCGCAACATCTACTATATCTCCGACAATCTGCGGGACACCTTCAATTTTGACAGTAATCTGGTTTATGATTTTATCGGTCTCTTGGAGCAACGTATCTATGAACCGGATCGACAGCTTCATATCAAGGATTCGCAGGCCATGTTCCGCGAAAAGCGTACCACACACAGCATCCGCTACCGTATCTTTGACAAAACCGGTCAACTGGTCTGGGTGCATTGCCGCGGAATCCTGACTTGGGACGAGCAAAAGAACTTACCGCTGTTTTTCTCCGGCAGTATGATCAGCCTTAACAATGAATCCGAGGTAGATCCCGCCACCGGACTTTTAAACCTCTCTTGTGCGCTCAAAGATCTGGAAACACTCTGCCGCCGTCAATCCAAAATTCTGCTCTTGTGCTTCCATCTGAGACATTTTTCTGATATCAACCTGTCTTTGGGTCGAAAAACTGGCGATGCCATGCTCCGTGAAATTGCCAACCGCATGGAAATGGAGCTGGGCGAGCAATTTCAGTTCTTCCGTCTGGACGGCGTACATTTTCTGGTGCTCACGCAACTCGATTATGATGCCCGTGTACTGTCGGATACCATTCGTCAAATTGTTCTCGATGTCTACCGCCGCAACGGAATTCACATTATGTATCCATGTTCCATGGGCATACTGCATGCGCCGCAGGATGGTACAGCCCCGCAAGAGCTGATCGACAACGTCCTGTTTGCCACACAAAACGCCAAGAAATCACCTTCCACGGATTGTGTCGAGTTTTCCAACTATCTCTCCAAGGGTTACCGAGAACAAACCGACATCAGCATGGCGCTCAATTACAGCGTCAATCATGGCTTCCAAGGCTTCCGAATCAACTTCCAGCCACAGATCAAAACAGACACCAATGAGATTTTCGGCTGTGAGATCCTGCTCCGGTGGCAGTATCACGATCATGATATTCCGCCATCCAAGTTTGTTCCCATCCTTGAGCAGGTTGGCCTGATCGTCCCGGTTGGGAAATGGCTGGTCACGCAAATCATGCAGGCCAGTCAGGAGCTTATTCTCCGCGCCCCCAATCTCAAAATCGCTTTCAATGTCAGCTATCTGCAAATTCTCGATCCATCCTTTTTCGACTGTATCCAAAATTCGATGCTGCTCTACGGCATCCCTGGACGCAATCTGATGATCGAGCTGACAGAGACGCACTTCGACGAAATGCCCGATTATCTGGAGCACTTCATCGAACAATGTGACAAAGTCGGTATTTCCTTTGTTCTGGACGATTTCGGCACGGCATACTCCAGCTTGCATATGCTGCTGCAATACCCTGCCGACTTGATCAAGCTGGACCGAACCTTGATGTGTGAACTCACCTCTTCTCCGGAAAAGCTGAACTTTATGATGAGTATCATCTACGCTTGCCACCGCTTCGGAAAGAAGGTATGCGTGGAAGGGGTGGAAACCCAAGAGGAGCTTCAAATCGTCCGGCAAACTGAATGCGACTACATGCAGGGATTTTATTTCTATAAGCCGCTTGAACTGGAGGATTTTTGCCGAATTTTACGAAACGATAATAGTGAAACGTTGCAAAGCTGATTCTGTTTCTGCGGAAAGGATGACAACTCATGCAAGACTATATGGATTCGATGCATCATTACCTCGGCGCGTCCTGTGAAGTGCTCAAGCTGAATAACCGTCTTTTGTTTGCCGGCTCCATCCACCACTATGACGACGGTGAAGAAGAATTAACCGTTTCTATCCGCAATGGCAGCGAAACACCACAGGGTATCATCCACCAGACTCCCGTCAAACTGCATGTGCAGACCGGGCTCGCCATGAACAACGTGCTTTTGCTTTATGGTGTTGTTTCCCGCTGCGCAGCTGATTTCTGGCGAATCGGATTGAAGCATACGTTTTCCTGTGCAGAACGGCGCAGCAGCTTCCGGCAACCGATCCGATCCGAAATTGCCGTTTATCGCGGCACTGATACGGAGTCCTCCACTGTTGCTCTGTGTCAAACGGTAGACATCAGTCTAACCGGATTGTGTTTAATCAGCCCAGAGCAATACGTGCAGGGCGAGCAGATTTTTGTCTCCTCCCTGCAGCTGCGCCGGGACGGGCCGCGCTATTCCTTCGCTTGCACTGTACAGCGCGTGCAACCGCTGGATTCTGGGAAAATGTGCTACGGCTGCAGTTTTAATGATATCACTGAGCGGCAGGAAGACATGCTATTCCATGACATGTTTCTGCTTCAAGTGAAGGCTATAAACCGCAAATAATGTCCAGTTTCTCGATTTTCAGTTGTTGTAACATTGGTAACGCCTTTCCCTATCGAAAACATATTTCTTGTACATACCGTTCTCGCAAGGGACGCTGCCTGCTGCAGCGTCCCTTTTCCAATACAGCAATACGTCTTTTTCTATCCTCCCCTTTTCTACGCAGCAATGAATAATCATGCAATAAAGTGTTCAAAAAATTCGAAATATTGTAAAATCTTCCTGTATGCTGCTGTTTTTGTGCGCAATTTCCAATAATGCAACTTATTCTTTCCCTCCAGTTGTGCAAAAAAGAGAATTTCTTTGGATGAAACTGTTATGAATTGAAAAATTCGGTCGAATATTACCATGTAAATTATTGTTGCATGCACGCAACAATTCGTGTCACACGGGAGTGAGAAAAATAAACGGGAAGGTGTTATCGTGAAATTAGGGATCGTGCAAAAACTCGCTTTGGGTATTTTGATACCACTCATTTTGGTGCTGAGTGGTATCGGAACACTGCTCGGGATCCAGATTTCCGGCACAGTCGAGGATATGATTACAGAAAATCTGACCTCACAAGCGGGATCTGGCGCGCAGTCAGTAAACGCATTTTTGAAGCAGTACTACGGCGTGGTGGATACCATGATCTGCTCACCGGACATTTCTGGTCTTGCGGCAGACCAGACAAAAACCACCTTGGAGGGTTCTCCGTATTTCTCCAGCATGCTTGCAGAACTGCAAAAAATTCAACAGCAGTATCAGGATACGGTAATGGGTGTTTGGTTTGCAGATGTCGGCTTGCAAGAGTTGGTATACTCCGACAATAGCCGCGTCACCTCAGCGGACGTGGATTTCTCCACCCGTGAATGGTATACCCGCAGCCAAGAGGAGCAGAAAACCACCATCACCGGCGCCTATGTCGACACCGGAACGCAGGAAATGGTCATCAGCGTTGTCGGTCCGATCATGAGCAACAACCGCATGATCGGCGTGGCTGGTATCGACGTTTCCATAGAGCAGCTTCGCAATTCTCTCAATTCAATTCAGGTGGGCGACACGGGCTACATCACCTTGATCGACTCTTCTAACATGATCGTTTATCACCCGGACTCTTCTGTCGTGGGCACAACGATTGAAGAAGCACAGTATTCTTCTAACATGCAGGAAGCGCTGCTCAACCGCACCAATGTACAGGGCATGCAATATACCCGTCAGGGCACTTCTTACTATGGAAGCCTTGCATCTTTCGACGACAATGATTATGAAGTATTGGGCATTCTGCCGGCAGAAGAATATGAAAGTCATGTCGCCAGCACCATGCGCATTATCATCATCAGTTTTGTCATCTGTGCCATTTTGCTGGCGATCATCGTGATTCTGCTGGCAGTTTCAATCATTCGTCCGCTCAAGCGACTTGGTAAGGTTGCAGACCGGCTGGCCGATGGCGAACTGAATGTGGAATATCAGGTAAAGGGCCACGACGAAGTTGCCCGCCTCGGCCAGTCCACGCTGCGCATTGTGGATCGCTTGAAAACGTATATCCAATACATTGATGAACTGTCCACTGTTCTTGACCAAATCGGTCATGGCAATCTGGTATTCGAATTGCAGCATGACTATCGTGGTGAGTTTGCCAAACTTAAGGAAGCTTTGCTCCGCATTCAAAAGAACCTGTCGGAGACCATGTCCAGCATTGCAATGTCTGCTGCGCAGGTGAATATGGGTTCGGATCAGATTGCCAGCGGCGCACAGGCACTTGCACAGGGTGCAACCGAGCAGGCATCTTCGGTACAGGAACTGTCCAACACGGTACAGAACCTGAACGATAAGGTTACCGAAGGCGCAGAGCAAGCCGGAAAGATGATTGAACAGCTCAATGCAGTCAAGACCCAGATGAACACCAGTAACGGTCAAATGCAGGATATGCTGACCGCAATGCAGGATATCAGCCGTCACTCTAACGCGATCGGCAAGATCATCAAGACGATTGACGATATCGCGTTCCAGACCAATATTCTTGCGCTCAATGCCGCGGTTGAGGCTGCGCGCGCCGGTTCGGCAGGCAAGGGCTTTGCCGTTGTTGCCGACGAGGTACGCAATCTTGCCGGAAAGAGCGCAGCTGCTGCAAAGGAAACCAACGAATTGATTGCACAGTCTATCGAGGCTGTCAAGCAAGGCGAAGGTATTGCACGCTCCACAGCCGAAGCGCTCAGCATTGCAGCATCCAACTCGGATGAGGTTGTTTCCGCCGTTGAACGTGTCACACGGGATTATCAGGATCAGGCTGCACACCTGAAGGAAGTTTCCATCGGTGTCAACCAGATTTCCGAAGTAGTGCAAACCAACTCCGCTACTGCAGAGGAAAGCGCTGCGGCCAGCGAGGAATTGTCCGGTCAGGCGCAAATGCTGAAGGGCATGATCAGCCACTTTGTTCTGCCGGAAACCGAAAACGGTTTGCCGATATCTTCCTTTGAAGCAGACACTCCCGCCGCTCCCCCTTCTTCAGCGTCCGTTGATAACTTTGGCGGCTCCAGCTACACGGATAAATATTAAACCAATCACTCTGCCATAACCAACAGGCAGTATATCACCAAAGAAGAAGCCCGGCTTTTGGCCGGACTTCTTTCTATGCACAAGGGTACGGCTATTGCAGCGTCCTTTTGCACTATGGCAGATATTTATCCGCTTATGCGTTTTCATCCCCAAAGAACAAGCGGATATCATCTTCCACAGTACCAATACCTGCGATACCAAAGTTCTCCACCAGCACCTTTGCCACATTCGGACTAAGAAAAGCCGGCAGTGTCGGTCCGAGATGGATGTTCTTGACCCCCAGATACAACAGTGACAGCAATACGATCACTGCTTTCTGCTCATACCATGCAATATTGTACACGATCGGCAGGTCATTGATATCCTCCAGCCCAAATACCTCCTTGAGCTTGAGCGCGATCACTGCCAGCGAGTAGGAGTCGTTGCACTGTCCCGCATCCAGCACGCGCGGAATACCGCCAATATCGCCCAGATTCAGCTTGTTATACTTATACTTGGCGCAGCCCGCGGTCAGAATCACCGCATCACGCGGCAGCGCCTTGGCAAAGTCTGTGTAATAGTTACGGGACTTCGCGCGACCGTCGCAGCCCGCCATCACCACAAACTTACGGATTGCACCGCTCTTGACCGCCTCCACAATCTGATCCGCGAGCGCGAGCACCTGTGCATGCGCAAAACCACCTACAATTTCACCACGCTCGATCTCCTGCGGCGGTGCACAGCGCTTGGCATGCTCGATAAGTGCAGAAAAGTCCTTGTGCTCCCCTACGCCACCCAGGATGTGCTTGCAGCCCGGATAGCCAGCCGCACCCGTGGTATATATTCTGTCCTGATAGCTTGCCGCGGGCGGCACAATGCAGTTGGTGGTCATCAGGATCGGGCCGTTAAAGGACGCAAACTCCTCTTTCTGCTTCCACCATGCGTTGCCGTAATTGCCGACAAAATGCGGATATTTCTTAAACGCCGGATAGTAGTGCGCAGGCAGCATCTCAGAATGCGTATAGACATCCACCCCTGTGCCTACAGTCTGCTCCAGCAGCATTTCCAAATCGCGTAGATCGTGGCCAGACACCAGAATACCCGGACGAGTGCCAACACCAATGTTCACTCGCGTGATTTCCGGATTGCCGTAGGTTTCGGTATTTGCCTTGTCCAGCAGTGCCATGCCCTGCACGCCGTATTTGCCGGTTTCCATTGCCAGCGCCACCAGTGCATCCACAGACAGGCTGTCATCCAATGTTGCTGCCAACGCACGCTGCAAGAACGCGTCCACCTTGCCATCATCCCGCAGCAGCGCATTTGCATGCTTGGAATACGCCGACAGTCCCTTGAGACCATAGGTAATCAGTTCCCGCAGCGAGCGGATATCCTCATCCTGCGTGGACAATACACCGACCGTTGCCGCCTTGGCTGCAAAATCCGCTTCGTCCGCTGTCCAGCGGGCAGCCTCCGGCAATAGCTCCGGCTGCGCCACACGCCCCAACAGCTGCTGCTTAATTTCCAGCGACTCACGGATGCACGCCACGATAGCTTCCTTGTCAAAATTGGCGTTTGTGATGGTGATAAACAGGTTGAGCGTAATGCGGTGGTTGATCTCTGCTGCGATTTCCTCCCCCTGCTTGCGCAGAGCGGTAGTCACCGCGGAAAGCCCTTTGGTCACATACACCAGCAGATCCTGCATCGCAGCGACATCTGGTTTTTTACCGCATACGCCCGCCATGGTGCAGCCGGTGCAGCCCGCCGTTTCCTGACACTGATAACAAAACATTTTCGGTTCCATCGTTCATTTCCTCCACATGTTCCGCAGATCAAACGATCCTTACGGTTGTTGACGTTACAAGCGAAGTATACTATACTCAAAGCAACAAGTATGTTGTTATAACAACAATGGAGGGATGTTTTTTGCAGACCGCTGTCTTATTGGAAAGCGCACTGTTTCGCGGCATTCAACAGAACGAAGCGAAAGAGATGTTGCATTGTTTGGGTGCTGAGCATAAAAAATTTGAGAAAAATGAACGCATTTTCCGCGCAGGAGACACCGTCTCCGAGCTTGGACTTGTGCTCAAGGGCAGCATTTTAATTCAAAACGACGATTTTTGGGGCAACACCACCGTGCTGGATCATGTCATGCCCGGACACATCTTTGCGGAGACCTACGCCTGCACGGGCGAGCCGCTGATGGTGGATGCGGTTGCAGCAGAAAACTCCGAGGTGCTCTTTCTCAACGTCGGGCGCGTACTGCAAACCTGCTCACAGTCCTGCGCACATCACAGCAAGCTAATCCGCAACCTGCTCTTTCTTTCCGCACGCAAAAACCTGAACCTATCTCGAAAAATCTTTCATACCACATCAAAATCCATCCGCGGACGACTGCTATCCTATCTTTCCTTTCAATCAACGCACTGCGGCAGTCGCAGCTTTACTATTCCGTTCAACCGCCAACAGCTGGCGGATTATCTGAATGTCGATCGCAGCGCGCTCTCCAACGAACTGAGTAAAATGCAAAAAGATGGTTTACTCCGCGTTAAGCGCAACCAGTTCGAACTACTTTGCAGCCAGGATATGCTATAAATGCGCGTAAACAAAAAGCGATATGCTCCCCCACGAAGCATATCGCTTTTTTATTCACTTGCGACCTTTCTTTGCCGCTTATCCCAACTATGTTCTTACCAGCTGTCTGTCAGCCGCTGTACGTACTCTGCATCCCACACATACTCCTGCATTTCATCTTCCGAAACACCGAAATGCACGAACCCAAACTTGGACATACCCCGGTCGCTTGTCGCATCGTAATACGCCCATTCCCCATCAATCTGAGCAATATTCCACATATGATTCTCCGACCGCATCTGTCCCTGTACCGTCAGACAGGGGATACCCGCCTTTTCAAACAGCACCTGAATAGCCTGCGAATAACCGCCGCAAATCGCGAGATTGTCGTGCAACGCACCATACGCGGTCTGGGAGTCATGCGGCATTGACGAAATATCGGTATAATAGCGCCGGTCATATTTCACCCGATCGGTGATCACCGTATAAATCGCCACAACCTTCTCTCGCTGTGTCATGCCGTCACGGATACATTCTGTAAGCAATTCGTCTGCCATGCGGTCAATCTCTTCCAAACGCGCCAGACATGCTTCCCGCGTCATATTGTTTTCAGGTGTAATGGTAATCGCCGTGCCGTCGCGATTGAGCTGACATAACAGATAACCGCCGCCTACCTGCTGCAAAGCGTTGTTCATATCGTCCACGGTCAATGACGGATCGGTAATGCGAATATTGACCGATGTCTGTGTCAGATTATTCTGCGCCAACGTGACCAAGGCGTGCAGCCCATCCACTTCGACGCCCTGGAAACCCTGCGGATAGTTGCCGCTTCGATACGGCATATAAGAAAAAGTACATTGCAGGATATTTCCCTGCTGTGTCACACTCATATCATAGGCATATTTATAGGACGGGTCTTCCGACAACAAGGCATAATACACATTCTTCGCCGTAATCTCCCAACCCGCAGAAGCCGAAACATCCGAAACATCAAATGCCGGAGGCTGCTGCACAGCGGCTATTGCACTCTGCAAATGCTTTGACATCTGCTCTGCGGCTGCATCCGTGTCTCCGCTCAGGTGCACGGTATTGTCCGATGGTGTGCCGTCGTCCTGCGCACGCTGTAAGACCACAACCGCCTCTGCGGTTGTGATTGTCTCGGTTGGCGCCAGACGGTCATTTGCTTTTCCTTGCAGCAGTTCCTGCTGGACACACCAAAGCATGGCATCCTGCGCCCACTGTGCAATTTCCGACCAATCGGAAAAATAGTGCAGCTCTTGGCCTGAAACATCAGGCTGTCCTGCCTGCCGGTACAGCATCGCAGCAAACTCCTGCCGTGTCACAGATGCCGACGTGCGGAATTTTCCATCACCCGTTCCCTGCACATAGCCCTGTGCAGCAGCCCATATCACCGCATTTTTATAAACACCGCTCACATCGGTAAACGGCATTTCTCCAGAAACCGCCGGACTGCCCGCCGCTTCATATAACAGCTGCACGGTCTGTCCGCGCGTTAATTTCATGGACGGTGCGGACAAAAAGGTGTCACTGATTCCCTGTTCCACAGCCCAATTCTGCGCTTCCGCCGCCCATGACGGCCAAGCCGCAGCCGCAGCACTGCTAAGCAGCAACAACACCGTCAACCAAAAGGCCACCAGTTTTCTCATTTCTGCTCTTCCTCCTTTTGGGGCTGCATCACACCGAACAGCATCATATCCAGAATTTCGGATGCGACTTGCAGCATATCATAGATATCCCTTACCGTACCTGCTTGGTTGTACTGCTCCAAGATAGTCGGAAAGGCATAGTCCAGGCTGACCAGATATCGTGTCACCTGTTCCTCGGTCAATCCTGCGCGCAGCGGGTATTGCTGAACCACGCGCTGCCAAAACTGCCGGTTGCGCTGCCATACCGGCGCGCGCAGTTCACGCAATTTGCTTTCCAAGTGCGCCGGCGGATGCAGCATTGCGCATTCAAATATCTTCCTTCGATGCGGATGCGCTTCAAAGAACTGTTCCCGGCACTGGTAGTACGCCATTAGGCTTTCCAATGCGGGACGGTCTTGCAGCAGAAATTCGTTCTTCGCCACAAATTCCGACAGCTTTTCAAACGTATCTCCCACGCATAGCAAAAACAGATCATCCTTGCCCGCATAATAGTGATACAGCATTCCCTTGGAAATATTGTGGCGTGCGCAAATATTGTCCACCGTCACCTGCGCATATTCATATGCGCCAAACTCATCGAGCGCCGCCTGCAAAATCTCTTTCCGGCTGTGCTCCTGCCGCTCTTTTTGGGTCATTGCTACCCCCGTTTTCTCTTTCGCTTTCTCGTAAGGCAGTCTTACAGAAATAGACGATTTCGTCTGTTTTGTATTATAACACTTATAGACGATATCGTCTATAAGTTTTGGAGAAATATTTTTACCGTTTTGCTCAACCTAAAACAGCTTCAAACACAAACAGGAGGGACGCAAAGCGTCCCTCCCTGTTCTTCTTTACACTCCTGTTATCCGTTCTGCGACTTGTTCAGCAAATCCATAAATTCTTCGCCTGTGATCGTTTCCTTTTCCAGCAGATGATGTGCCAAACGGTGCAGCGCCTCCATATTCTCCTGCAAAATGCCAACCGCCTTTTCGTGCGCGGTTTTCACGGTCTGCACCACTTCCTCATCGATCTGCGCCGCAGTCTGCGCCGAACAGGCCAGCGAGGTATCCCCGGACAAATACTGATTGGTTACGGTTTCGAGCGCCACCATATCAAACCGCCGGCTCATACCGTACCGCGTAATCATCGACCGTGTGAGCTTGGTCGCCTGCTCAATATCGTTGGATGCACCGGTGGTCACCGATCCGAAAATCAGTTCTTCTGCCGCACGACCGCCGGTCAAGGTTGTCACCTTGTTCAGTAGTTCCTCGCGTGTCATCAGATAGTGCTCACCCTCATCCACCTGCATGGTGTAACCGAGCGCGCCCGAAGTACGCGGAATGATGGTGATTTTGGTCACTGGTGCGGAATTGGACTGCTTGGCTGCCACCAGCGCATGGCCGATTTCGTGATAAGCGACGATTTCCTTTTCTTTTGCGCTGAGTACCGCATTCTTGCGCTGTGCACCCGCGATGACCGTCTCCACGCTTTCCTCCAGATCAGCCTGTTCGACCGCGCTGCGACCCAGACGCACTGCGCGCAGTGCCGCTTCGTTGATGATGTTTGCCAAATCTGCACCGGATGCACCGGACGTTGCCCGCGCGATCGCATTGAAGTCAATGTTTCCAGACATATGGACATCCTTAGCATGCACCTTCAAAATCGCCATACGGCCCTGTAAATCGGGCAGCTGCACCGGAATGCGCCGGTCAAACCGGCCGGGACGGAGCAGCGCCGGGTCGAGCGATTCCGGACGGTTGGTTGCCGCCAGAATGACCACGCCCTTTGTGCCGTCAAAGCCATCCATCTCGGTCAGCAACTGATTGAGCGTCTGCTCGCGTTCATCGTTGCCGCCCATGCCATTACCGTCACGCTTTTTACCAATGGTATCAATCTCATCGATAAACACAATACAAGGCGCTTTTTCACTTGCCTGCTTGAACAAATCACGCACCTTCGCCGCGCCCATGCCGACGAACATCTCAACAAATTCCGAACCGGAAATCGAGAAAAACGGAACGTGCGCTTCCCCTGCAACCGCTTTCGCCAGCAATGTTTTACCGGTGCCCGGAGGGCCGACCAGCAACGCACCCTTGGGCAGCTTTGCGCCGATCGAAGCATATTTGTTCGGGTTGTGTAGGAAGTCCACGATCTCAGTCAGCGCTTCCTTGGCTTCATCCTGTCCGGCTACATCCGCAAAGGTCTTTCCGGTTTCGGTTTCGGCATAGATTTTCGCCCCGGACTTACCAAAACTCATCGCGTTGCCGCCCATGCTCTTCATCATCTTTTTGCTCAGCCACTGGCCGACCACAACAATCAAAATGATTGGCAGCGCATAGCTGAGCAAAATGCTCAGCAGCGGAGAGGTCTGCGTCGGAATCTCAGCCGCGAAGTTTACACCTGCCTCATCCAATCTGCTGTATAAATCCGAATCAGGGAAAATGCCGGTTTTGTAAATGGCTGTCTTACCATCCTCGTTCGTCGCTTCAAACACGATTTGACTCTCCGATGGTTCGTAGGCCACCGTCTGGACCTTGCCATCATCCAGCATGGACACAAATTCATTGTAGCCCACCTCAACGACCTGCCGCTGCGCCAACATCGGCACCAGCAGCCAGTTGAGCAGCATCAACACCAACAATGTCACTGCATAATAGAAAATCAGTGGTCTTTTCGGTGTTTTGGAATCCTTGCCCGGTTCAACCATATCAATTTACACCTGTCCTTCCATGTTGTTTAGTATTTCATCCAGATTACGCTGCATTTTTTGCATGATTTCATGCACCTGCTGCAACTCTTCTTCGCTTACATCGCGGCGAAGCTGTTCCACCACACGGCAGCCATTCTGATGCAGTCGCTGCGCGATTGCAATCCCCTCACCGCACAGATGCAGATGCACGATGCGTCGATCATTGGCATCGCGTTCACCCTGCACAAAGCCACGTTGATGCAGACTATCCACGCTCCGCGCGACCAATGCCTTGGATATCCCAAGCTGCTGCACCATTTCTGTTGCGGTATCCGATTCCGGCGCATACCGCCGCAAAAACAGCAGCACAGAAATTTCATTTGGCGTCAAGTGATAGCCGCTGGCTGCCTCGCGAATGCAATTCCAGTATAGCTTTTCCATTTTTGCTGCATCGAGCAAAAACCTCTCTTCCCACCACTTCATATCGTCGCCCTCCTTTTCCGCGCGTTTCTGTTACCATCATCATACGCAAAATAGTTGACACTGTCAATCGTTCATTTGTGAACAATTTGCAAATTCAGATTAGGGTGAACAGAAAAACGGACGGCACGGCCTTCTGCCATACCGCCCGTTTTCGGCGCATGCATCTTTTGCAGCCGTTTGCTTTCAGGTGATATGAAACAGCTTGCTCAAAATGCCTTTCAAATATTTCGGACTCTTCCATACAACAACCTTCATCATCGCGTCCACCTCCCGTCAACACTGAAGCAGGAACCACCCTGCTGCGATCAGCGCCAGCGCAAGCAGCCAGACCGGCAGACACAGCGAGAGCAGTCCGCCCAGCAGCAGGCCCACACCCAAACAGAGGGAAATCAAACCGATGACCTGACCCCGACAAAACATTGCGCATCACGCTCCTGTCATCAGTATAAGCAGGTAGACAGGAAAAGGTGACACCATTGCCAAATGCGCTTTCTCAGCAAAGCAAAACGAAAACTGCGGTCAAACCACCTTATTTCGTTGTGCTGCCAAAGCCGCCCTCACGGCAGCCGTCTGCATCGTCATCCTGTGTGATGCCGAACGGCAGGAAGATGCCCTGTGCAAAGCCCTCGCCCGCGGCAACAGAAAGATTTCTCCCCTGTCGATTCTGATTGGTCATCTTGATAAAGATATGCCCTTCATTTTTCGCATTGAAGTAATCACTGTCGATGATACCGACCGTATTGTCCATTTGCAGGCAATACTTAAAGCCGAGGCCGGAACGCGGATAAAGCTGCAGCACCCAACCATCCTTGATTTCCACACGAATACCAGTCGGGATCAGGATAGTTTCGTGCGGCACAAGAGAAAACGTCTCGGGTGCAAAAAAGTCATACCCCGCGGAGCCGACCGTTGCCCGGCGTGGCAAACGAATCTTCTCATAAACCGCTTTTGCCTCGCTCGTGCTGCTTCCGGTTGCGCTGCACCAATCCGTGAGAAACTGCTGTTCCGATACCTTGTGAAATTTTGCAACCTTTTGCATATTATATCCGCCTTCCTTATCCATACTTTTACAGCAAAACAACTTCGTTTGATGCACGGGTGCGCACAACGTCGATCACCCGCTGGTTGGCACTGCCGCGCCAGTGCAGTTGGGAATCTGCCTGCGCCTGCACAAACCGTCCGTCCACAACCACATCTACGTTTTCCAGCAGCGGCAAGTCTTGTATCTGCTCCCATGTATAACCAGTATACAGCCAGATTGTCTTATCCGGGAACTGCTCTCGGATGCGAGCGCATAACGCCTCCACATCTGCACGGTTGGCCGGGAACAGCGGGTCACCGCCCGAAAGCGTCACGCCTGACACATAATCCTTGCCAAGCTCTGCAAACAGCTCGTCCTCCGCGTCCTGATCGAACGGCAGGCCGCCGTCTGCATCCCATGTCACGGGATTATGGCAGCCCGGACAGGCATGTCCACAGCCAGCCACCCATAGCACGACGCGCAGCCCTTCCCCATTGAGCATATCATCTTTGGTTATGTTGTGATAGCGCATCACATACTTTTCCTTTCTGCGATTTCTGCCATCTTGGCGTCGTTCAGACGCGTGTCACCCTTGACGCGCGAATAAGACAGATAACCGTTCATTCGGTCGATCTTGGTCAGATTGCGGCTGCCGCACTTAGGGCAAACGTCCATCGACAGCTCTTCATGACCGCAGTCGTCGCAGTACGCCAGCGACAGGTTAACGCCTTCGTAGAAGCCCAGACGCATCGCGCGGCGCACCAACGAGCGGATGGCCTCCAGATTGTAGTCAATCGGATACTTGACATACTGGATCTTGCCGCCGTTGCACAGGTTCCAGAAGCGTCCTTCCAGATCCTGCTTTTCAATCGGCGTGAGATCCTCAGTGACATGGCAATGGAAGCTGTTGGAGACATACGGGCGATCGGACACGCCTTCGATGATGCCGTACTTACGGCGGAACTGCTCAACCTGCAAGCCGCACAGGCTCTCGGCCGGCGTTCCGTAAATCGCGTACAGGTTGCCGTCCTCTTCCTTGAACTGATTGACCTTCTGGTTGATGTATTCGAGCGTATCGAGCGCAAACTGCCCGTCCTCGACGAGCGACTTGCCGTTATACAGCTCCTGCAATTCGTTGAGCGCCGTAATGCCGAACGACGCGGTCGCCGTTTTCATGATGGGCTTGATCTTATCCGACGGCTTGAGGTGGCCGCCGTAAAAGCCGCCCTCGCAATATGCCAACGGGTTGGTCGACGCGCGCATCTCGCCCAGATACGCATAGGTACGGATATGCAGACGACGGATCAGCTCGAGGTAATAGTCCAACACCTCATGAAAATCACGATTTTCCTGCTGCGACTTGGCATAAATCATCGGCAGATGCAGCGACACCGCGCCGATGTTCCAACGACCGATAAAGACCGGCTTGTCCGCTTCATCCGCAGGCTTCATCCCGCCGCGCTCATACCACGGAGACAGGAACGCGCGGCAGCCCATCGGGCTGATGATTGCGCCATACTTCTTATACATCGACGGCACATAGCCCTCGCCGGTCAGGCTCAGCCAGTCCGGATACATCGCCTTGGACGAGCACTCGATGCCCGCCTCGAATACGTCTTCAAGCTCCTTGCCCGGGCCGTGCAGGTTCTCGTCATACAAGAACACGATCTTGGGGAACAGCACAGGCTTTTTCTGGCCCTTCTTGCCCTGACCCTTGCGACGAACGTTCAGCATCGTAATGGACGCGAGCTTGGCAAAGCGCCCCGTGCCAGTGCCCATGGTCATGGTGATGAACGGATAGTCGCCGCGGCTGGACGCGACCGTGTTGAACTTATACTCCCAGCCCTGAAAGCCCTGTTCGAAATCGTTGAGAATGTCGGCCATGACCTCTTTTTCCACGGTCTCCGCATCCAGTCCCAGGCGGCTGTACTTTTCGGTCAGCATCTTGTAGCTGCGCTCTGCATACGGCTCAAGCAGCAGATCAACCGACGGCACGGTGAAGCCGCCGTACTGTTGGCTAGCCGCAGACAGCACAATATCACCGATCACGTCAAAGGCAACATTGAGCGTCTTAGGCTCATTATACCACAAATTGCCCATTTCGAAGCCGCCTTTGAGCACATGCTCCACATCGAACAGACAGCAGTTCATGGTGTCTCGGCGCGCAGACATATCGTGCACATAAATATAGCCGTCGCGGCAGGCCTGCAACTCCTCGGTGTTCATGAAGAACTTCTGATACAGCTCCTTATTGAGCTGGTTAAAGATCAGGCTGCGCTTAGTGGACACCAGCGCGGAGTCCGTGTTGGAGTTCTCCTTATCACCGATATACATGATCGACTGGCTCTTTTTGTACACGCTGTCCAGCATACCGACAAAATCCTGCTTATAGTTGCGGTAATCGCGGTAGCTTTTGGCTACTTCAGGGCGCACGGCTTCGAGGGCCGCCTCGACGATGTTATGCATCTGCCAAATCTGCACCTCGGTCATACCATGATCGCGGATGTAGCCCTCCACATGGTCGCAGATCGCCCGCAGTTCGTCCTCGGTAAACGTATACAGCACGCGGTTTGCGGACTTATTGACCGCAATCACAACTTTTTGAATGTTAAACGCTTCTTTTGTATTATCTTTCTTGATTACTCGAACCATTATCATTTCCTCACTCATGCTATTTGGTGTAGGTTTTCATTATAACACACCACATGTAGTGTGAAAAGAGAAAAAACTGAACAAAAAGAACAACCGCAATTTAGCGGATTTTGGCGCGGCAAAATACATTTCCAACTCCTGTTTTATTTTTCCGTTTTCTTCCGCTTGGTTTGCGCACCCAGTGCAATTTCATATGCCGCGCGCCACATGTGCTCTTCGCGGCGTTTACGCTCTTCCGGCGATAGATCGCGGTACGCGTCGTCGCAAACAGAAACCGCGCCGTGCGCATAGTGATAGGTTGCAGCAACAGCCATACAGACCGCCTCCTTCGCCGTATCCTATGCACCCGTCCAGCTCCGGCATGTCATTTTTTGCACGCGCTACCGATAGGATGTTAATACATCCCCGGAAGGAGCTGATCTGATGTCCACGCAATACTGCATCTATCTGCGCAAATCCCGTCAAGACCTCGAAGCAGAAGCGCGCGGCGAAGGCGACACGCTTGCCCGCCACCGCCGTACGCTCACCGAGCTGGCCGAAGCGCGCAGCCTGCCGGTCGGGGCCATCTATGAAGAGGTCGTCTCAGGCGACACCATTGCCGCGCGTCCGCAGATGCAGCGGCTGCTGCAAGAGGTCGAAGCCGGACAATGGCGCGGCGTGATCGTCATGGAGATCGAGCGTCTGGCGCGCGGCGACAACATCGATCAGGGCATTGTCGCGCGCGCCTTCAAATACTCGGAAACCCGCATCATCACACCGTTCAAAACCTTCGATCCCAACAACGAATACGACGAGGAATATTTCGAGTTCGGGCTTTTCATGTCCCGCCGCGAATATAAAACCATCCGCCGCCGCTTAAACGCCGGTGTACAGGCCGCACGGCGCGAGGGAAAATACACCGCGGGACAACCGCCTTTCGGCTACCGCAAAATCAAGCTCAAGGGCGAAAAAGGCGGCTCGCTCGAGCCCGACCCGCAAACAGCTCCGATCGTGCAAAATGTATTTCACTGGTTCATACACGAAGATGTGTGCATCTCGCAAATCAAAAAGCGGCTCAACCGACTGCTGCCCCCGCCGCCCGGCGCGCGCAATCAGTGGACCGACCGCCGCGTCTCCCTTCTGCTGCACAACCCACACTATGCAGGCTACACCACCAGCACTCGTCGCCCGACCCGTAAGGAGGTGGTGGACGGCCAGCTCAAGGTCGTTCGCCTGACCGCCAAAGATGTGCAGTTATATGAAGGGCGGCACGAAGCGCTTGTTTCCCGTGAGGACTGGCACCGCGCACAGGAAATCCTCGCAAGCCACCCCGCGCCCCCGGTGCCTGCCGGAAAGGGACAGAAAAACGCCTTCACCGGCCTGATTGTCTGCGGCGTATGCGGGCGCAAGATGCAGCGCAACTGCATCTCCAACCGACAGACCATCCCGCGCGAGCCCCTGATTTTCTGCGTCTCCCGCTCGGCCTGTCCGACCATTTCGCATCGCTATGACGAAATCGAGCGCATGGTACTCGACACGCTGCGCCTCTGGCTATCCGCCTATACATCCGACGGCAGTCCCTTTTCTCAACAGGACGAAACCGCGCCGCTGCGCGCCTCACTTCAGCTGCTGGACAAACGTCTCTCAGAACTGGATGCACGCATCAGCCGCGCATTTGAGCTGGTCGAAACAGGAGTATATACCCCTGCTCTATATCTGGAGCGCAAAAACGCGCTCGATGCCGAGCGCACCTCGCTCCTCCGTCAACAGGGCGATATGCAAGCCGAACTGGAACAATTGGAACACGCTGCTGCAAACCGCCGCGCTTTCGTCCTTCGCTTGCAGCATGTCCTCGACGCCTATGAACAGGCGGACAACGCCCGCGAACAAAACCGCCTGCTCAAGACCGTGATTGAAAAAATCGTGTACACCAAGACAGAACGCGTCACCACAAACCGCCCTGGCAATCTGCATCTGCAAATTTATCCGCTGCTGCCGTCCACGCCTGTCCCGATGTTGTAACCTCACAAGCCGCGTTTAAACTGAACGTGTTCCACGTCGATCTTCACGCACAGCAGTTCAGCAGCGCGCGGCTTGACCGAAGCAATGCCACCTGCGTTGAGCAGCTCCTGCGCATCGCGGCACAGATACACGCGGATGTCGCGCAGGCACTCCTTGCTGCGGCAGGAGTCATAAACCTTTTTGGTGTGGACGCAGACTGCCTCGCGGAAACCGCCGGCAGTACCGTTATTGTTATTGCCGCCGCAGATCGGGCCGGGGCAGCATACTTTTTCAGCCATGTAGATTACCTCCAAATATTGATTGAAGAGACTTCATTACCAGTCTATTCAGAGGCAATCTTGGTGTTACAAAATCAAATCATCGTCCGTTATAAAGAACTCGTTCTCCATTTCCGCGCACCGCCGGTCAAGCTCGGAGGTTGTGCCGACTACCTGCCGCACCGCGTCGTATTCCTTGCGGGCGCGCGGGTTGTCATGTCCGGTGCGCACCGCACGGATGAGCAGGTTTTTCGGCGTGTCAAGCGGTGAAATATACTCCACAACCGATACCTTATATCCCTCCGCTTCCAGCTTGAGCGCGCGCATGCTGTCGGTCAGCACGTCGTTGAACCGCGCCTTGAACACACCGAACTTGGTCAGCGGCTCCAGTCCTGGCAGCGTGTACTGATCGAGCAGCTCCTTATGGCAGCAGGGCACGCACGCGATATACTTCGCGCGGGCGCGGATGGCTGTCGCCAGTGCCAGATCGGTCGCAATATCGCAGGCGTGCAGCGAAATGACCGCCGTCACGCCCTTGGGCGGCTGGTAGGTGCGCAAATCGGCGCACTGGAACACCATGTTATGATACCCCAGCCGCTTGGCCATCGCGCGGCTTTCGTCGATAACATGCTCGTTGATGTCCACGCCGATCACACGGCAGCGGCGGCGCAGCACCTCATGCAGATAGTAGTTCATGACAAAGCTAAGATAGGACTTGCCGCAGGCGCAGTCCAGCAGCACAATCTTCTCGCTATCGTCCTGCTCAAACATGGGCGCAACCAACTCTACATAATGGTCGATCTGATTGTATTTGCGGATCATATCGTTTTTCAGCTTGCCGTCTGCGGTCAGAATGCCGATCTCGCGCAGCAGCGCCGCCGCGCGGTCGACGCGAATGAGATACTGCCGTCCCGCGTCGAGCAACGGATTGGCAGCGGCAGCTTTCTCCTCTGCGGTCGCCTCGCGCTCTGCCTGCTTCATCTGTACGCCGCGCGGCGTAACCGAAAGCGTCACCACCGAGCCGCGCTCCGTATAAGTCAGCACCGCTTCATCGAATTTCTCTGCCTGCTCGACAAAAAATGCGCAGAAACCATCGGCATCCACCATGCGTTCCGCACCCTGAAAGCGCAGCCGGTAGTCCTCACCGTCGCGCGTGAGCTTTGCTTCAAACTTTTTCTTACCCGAAGTAAAAACGCCGACCGCCTGCATAAAGAAATCTCTATTTTTCGTCAGTCGCGCAGAAATGCCGCTGAGCAGCAACTTGAGTTTTGCCGCTTCTCCCTTTTGCATGCTATATCACAACCTTTACGCAGACTATCTTATCATACTTTGTCCTTTTTTGGCAACCGTATGCAGCAAGGCCACCCCGCATGGGGCGGCCTTGTTTATTCAGTTAAGGACAATGTACGAAAATCCCGCAGCTGCGCCTCGCTGCTGTGCGACACCAACACCAGCGTTCTGCCTGCGCGGTTCGCGGCAATCACCTCTGCCGCCTGTCGCTCGGTTTCCGCGTCCAAACCTGCAAACGGCTCATCCAGCACAAGTACATCGCCCTCGGCAGCCAATGCGCGCGCCAGCGCGACGCGCCGGCGCATGCCGCCGGACAGCGTCCGTACCGGTTGGTCGATTGCATCCTCAGGCAGCAACGCGCATAGAATCATGCGCACGCGCGCGGCATCCGCGCATACCAGCGACACGTTTCCGACCGCGCTCCAATGCTCGACCAGTCGATCCTCCTGAAACACAGGCAGAAACCGCAGATCTTCCAGCCCGGTAATGCTGCCTGCATCCGGTTTTTCCAAGCCCATCAACAGTCGCAGCAGTGTGGTTTTGCCAATACCGGACGCGCCGCGCACCTGCCACTGCTCCCCCGGCGCAATGCGCCAGTCAAGGTCGTGTAGCACATTCTTTCCGTCAAATGACTTGCTCACCCCGCGAAATTCGATCATGCAGCGGCACCCCATTTCTTTTGTAACGCTGCGGCCACACGCACCAACAGCTTTTCCAGCAGCAAGCTAATCACGATGATGGTCAGCGACCAAGCAAACAGGTCGGCCGTATTGAGATACAATTTAGACAGATAAAGCTGCTCTCCGATCGACCAGCGCGGCAAGCCAATGATCTCACCCGCCACGCCCGCCTTGAGCGCCATCCCAACCGACATACGGCACGCGCTGAGCACATACGGCACCACGGCAGGCAGATAAACCGCACGAAGCTGTTTTCCGCCGGACAAGCGAAAAACGCGCGCCATTTCCAGCATTTTTTCATCCACACCAGCCAGTCCCTGCTGTAAATTGATGTACACAACGGGGAACACAACGAAAAACGCCGTCAGCACTGAGATCCATGCCGACCGCACCCAAATCAGTGCCACCACGACAAAGCAGGCCACCGGTACGCTTTTCATGATCTGCACCGCAGGCTCGAGCAGCACACGCGCAATCGTGGCTCGATGCGCCAAAACCGCGAGCAGGCATCCCAACACAAACGCCAACGCAAAGCCTCCTGCGATTTTCCCAAGCGAATGACCGATAGAAAGCCAGAAATCCGCAGTTCCGATCATGGAAAACAGGCTCTGCACGGTTTGTGCAGGGCCTGCAAACAGCAGCTTGGGCAAGGCAAGCGAAGCCGCTTGCCATACCCCCAGCCAAAATATCGCCGCTGCGAGCCAGCGCCGCCAGCGTTTATCCCAGATAGTAGAAGCCTTCATCCGGCAGCTTTCCTCCCACAGCATCCGGCGCTACCTCATAGAGCATTTCCAGATAACCGGAAACCCATGTTTTCATCTCTTCGCCCGTCGTTGCCACCATGGGATTAAAGTGCTCAATCACCTGCTGCGCGACCGCCGCCTTGACAATGCCATATTCCTCGATCAGCGCCGCGGCCTCCTCGGGATTTTCCTCCGCCGCTGTGACCGATGCCTGATGATCCTGCACAAACTGCGCTACCGCTGCCGGATGCTCCTTAGCAAACTCCGTACGCACCACGGTGACACCTGTCGCAATTCCGCTGCCGTCCGGACTGTATTTTTCCCATACGCTTTCCAGCGGGAAGTTCATCGAAAGCTCCTGATCCTGCATCATTGCCACGGTAGCAAACGGCTGCGGCAGAATGCCGACTGCGGATGCATCCTGTGCCAGCGCAGAAACAACCTCGGTCGCCTCGGTCTTAAATTCGATGGTCAGATCGCTCTCACTCATATCCGCTTTATCGAGCAAATATTGCAGCGTCCAGTCCGGCGAAGTGCCTTTGCCTGTCATATAAACGGTCTTGCCCTTGAGACCGTTCAAATCAATGATGGCCTCATCGTGCGAAACCACATATAGTACGTTGCCCGCATTGACATCCAGCACTTGCACGCCACCCTCCGTCTTTTGATAAAGCGTTGCGGCCAGATTGGTCGGAATCAGGGCAATATCCACTTCTCCCTTGCCGATCAGCGGCACGATCTCATCGCCCGAGGTGTACAGGTCGAACGAATAATGTGCGTCCTCCCCCTCGTTTTCATCCATCAGGCAAACCAGACCCATTGCGGTCGGCCCCTTGAGTGCGGCCACACGCGTGGTCAAGCCCTCTTCGTAGCCCGGTTCCACCGCAGACTGCGGCTCCTGTTCATCAACTGCATTCCCCTGCTGACCGCAGCCCGTGAGCAGCGAGAACGAAGCTGCCACAGCCAACAAACCTGCCAAAAATCGTTTCATACTTTTCTACTCCTTACTTTGCCATCATAGACTTGACCTGCACGTTTTTCAAGCGTCCAAGCTTGCCGGACAACGCATTGATCGTATCGTTGGCGCCTTCCATCACGACCGTGATGATCGAGCACCCATCACGCGGAATACCCATGCGTCCGATGATATATCCACCATACTCATGCAGCAGACGGTTGACCTCCCCGCTGGCCTCCCGATCGGATACGATGATCCCCAAAATGGCAATGCGCTTTTCCATAAAAACTCTCCTTTTCACAAAAAAGCGCCCTGCAAAACGATGCAGGACGCAAAATGACCTCATTCCGGTTCTTTCATCGCAGACCATATCTTTGACAGCAGATGATATAAAGTTCGTAGAGGCTTGCCCGTCAGCACTGCTTCCGAGAAAGGTGATCTACAGTTTTAGTATATCCACTTGGCAGGAATATGTCAATATGCGGCTGCTGCTGAAAAACAGACGAGGAGGAAGCCTTAAACGGTTTCCTCCTCGCCTATTGTCACATCAGCACTTGCGCTGGAAGGACTTGCAGTCGGTGCACTGGTCAACCGTCGGGTTTGCCTCGTGCGTGCCTACCGTGATGCAGTCCAGCGCGCAGTATTCCGCACTGTCGCAATGATTTGCGCACTGAGAAACGGTGCAGCGGATCGCCTTATTGCATTGAGAGTGATTCATGGATATGACCTCCTTTGTTGATTTGCTGTTATCATGCCCGCAATCATCCGATTTATACGTTTCCTCAATGCTCTTCTTTTTTGACGGCTGCGCCGCAGGTATCACAAAATACAAAAGCTGTGTACGTATTGGGCGTTACCAGCCAGTCCGATTTTGAGCGATATTCGCTGATCTTCTGAACGCTTTTTCGCCTTGTCTTTTCCAAAATCGCATCTCCAGGATACACACGATTATTGAGAACTACATAGATTAATGAGCTATATTATTCATTCTGCACATCAACATTCAAAGGCATGCAAAATCTTTCAAAAACCGTCAAGTCATAATGAATGATAATCTAAAAAATAAGGATAACAAAACAGACTATCCTATCATCGCAAGTGAGTGACTAAAGCAAAAACCGGCAGGTCTTGCGCTTTGACGCGCAACCCGTCAGCTTGCATCCTGTATTTACTATCTTATCGATCAATCAATTTGATAAAATTAATTCAGTGCATCCAGCATAGTAAAGTCAATTTCCGCGCATCCTTTTTCTTTCAGCAAAGCTTTTACCTCTGCAATTGTCGGCAAACTGGGCATCGCACCCATGCGAGAAACCGTAATTGCAGCTGCGTGACTTGCAAAAATCAGTGCTTGCCGTTCACTCAGCCCTGCAATCATACTAGTGCAAAATGCGGCGACAAACGAATCACCCGCCGCGGTCGTATCAACGACCTTATCCATATGGACGCATGGAGTATACGCAGTGCCATGCTCATTCACACATACAGACCCATTGGCACCAAAAGTAACGATTAGATTTTTCACACCGTGACGCATAAAATAATCTGCAACGCTGTGCAAACCTGCCTGATCTATACCGTTGTCAACGTCTAGTTTCTGTCCAGACATCAGTGCTGCCTCGTGCTCATTTGGCGAAAAATAGGTTACATGCTGAAGCAGTGTATCCGATAACGATGCAGCAGGCGCAGGATTCAACATAACAGGGACGCCAGCCTCATAGGCCCATGCCGCTACTGCCTCCACCACTTCGATCGGCAACTCGAGCTGCATCATGACAATGTCAAAATCCGCAATACGTTTCTTCAGCCATGCAATCTCATCGACGCATAATGAAAAATTTGCGCCCGGGCAGACAGTGATACGATTTTTGGCATCGTTTTCGCTCACTTCAAGCGTTATATGTGCTACTCCGGTCGCTTCAACCGGATCAACAAGTACTTTTGAAACATTAACCCCAGCAGCGGCCGCTGTTTCCAACAGGGTTTTCCCAAAATCGTCGTTGCCGACTTTGCCAACAATGGTGACATCGGCTCCCAAGCGGGCACATTGAACCGCCTGGTTGCTTCCCTTCCCGCCCGGAGCCGTCGTAAACTTCATTCCGATAATGGTTTCCCCCTCGCGCGGTGCGCGCTTCGTAGAAGCAACCAGATCCATCATGAAGCTTCCTACCACCAAAATACGAGGAATTTTTCCCATATTTTCCTCCTTCCCTTTTTCAGAACAACTCGCCCAGCACTTGCATTGCGCCGTTGTGGCCGCATTCCAGTCTGCTGGAATATCGGCTTCCACAGTAATCGTATCTTGATATCCCGAAGCGATAATCGCCTTGATAAAAGCACCATAATCATATTGATCCGACGCATTCGGATACCCTCGCGCTGGAAACGAGCATGGATAGTCGACGTGGATGTGGTGGATGTACTGCACATATGTTGTCAAATCGTTAAAATCTTCTTTCGACCAAACCATGTGCCGCAAATCTGCCATAGTAAACAGATTTGGCATGTTAACCTGCTCAATAACGCGAACAGCCTCGGGAATCGTATTGATATAGTTGGAATACTTGGGTCCCAGAGGTTCCAGAATGAGGTCCTGACCGTTTTTACCAGCAATTTCTGCCAACATACGCAAAAAATCCAAAAAAACCGATTCTTTTTGGATATCTTCCGGTGCCTGCAGCGCACGAGCCTTTCCGTTCCCCAGAACGACCTTGCTGATGCCCAATTGTGCGGCTCGATGGCAGCTTCGCTCAAGGTATGGCGCAAGTTCCACAGGGCGAAAGCCATCTACAAAAAAAGTTGGGTTCACAAGCGGCAGAATGCGCGCGCCTGTCCGAACCGGCATACCAATGGCAGTCACTACGTCCTGAAACCGCACAAAATCATTTTCATCCATTGCTTCAAGTTCTGGCATGTCCAGTTCTGCATAATGATAACCAGCGTCATGCATGGCGACATAATGCTCCGTCATTCCAAATCCACCCAGTTGCATAAAACACCTCCTTATCCGATTGTGGCACGCCGTAGCGACTCAGCCTTGGCATTCATTTCATCTAAAATAGTCCGTACGGCGAGCATCTCTTCTAACGACGCGCGCGGGCGGGTCCCGCTCGCGAAGTCCTGCAGTGTTGTGCGAGTAAAGATCGCATAATATGGATCACTATCTGTGTTGAGTGCAACATTCTTTGGCTCTTGTCCGAAAACCCGCATCTCCAAATTGTTTTCCGCCAATGTGTAATATCCATCATGCGTTACAATCGTCCAGCGATTTTCGCGCTTCGCCTCATCAGACATCGGATATGCATATCCGCTTTCCAACAGAAGAGACGCACCTGAATCCATACGAAGCATGGACGAGGCATACGTTTCAATATCATATTCCGCGCCATATTGATAAATAGATGCCAAAGTTTCCGCTCCCGCACTTCCAGTTAGATAAAGCGCCATATCGATAAAATGGACGCCTAAATTGGTCATGCAGCCGCCGCCTGCAGTCGCCTGCGACAGCATCCACCGCGAGCTTTCCAAATAGCGTGACGGAGGCCCTGCAATAAATTTGTAGGACATATGAACAAACTTACTGGATAAGTAGCGATTTTTCAAGTCGTTCACGGTATCGCTATAGCGCCAGACAAAAGGTATGGCGCAGAATGCCTTCTTTTGTTCCGCAGCATTGTACAGCGTTTCTACCTCCCGCTGATTTAGACCAGCAGGCTTTTCCATTGTAAAAGGAATATGCTGCTCCAGCAGATAGGCAGCCACCGCATACATGCGCACATGCGGTGCAAAAGCGAACACAAAATCTGGTTTCGTGTCACGAATCATTTGCTTCTCATCCGTATAATACGGACAATCAAAGCGACTGGCAACCCGCGCAGCAAGCGCTGCATTATCATCACTGACGGCGACAACGGAATGTTCCGGCAAACCCGCAAAATAAAGAGGTACATGCCAATGACTTACGCCCAGCAATGCAATTTTTAAATTTTCCATATTCATACCAAAACCCTCTTAAAGTACTAGGTACTTTCCGCTTTCCGGCCGGTTAGAATTGAATCTGCCGTAAATATTCCAGAGACTTCTTCATCCCAATAGATGCATCCGGAATATCATCCGGATGCCAACGGCGCTCATACTCAAGCGACAACCAACCGTCATAACCGCGCTCTTTAACCGCGCGCAGGATCTGCGGCCACGGCACAACGCCCTCGCCAACAATGCGCGTATACACGTTGCGCTCGGACTCATCAGGGTGCGCAACATTCGAGGAAGAAAACGCAACGCCTTCCTTAAAGACCAGATCTTTGACATGGATATATTTTACATATTTCTGTTGTACCGGAATAGCTTCCTCATAGCACTCATTTTCCGCAAAGGTCAGGTTAGCCTGATCGTACAGGATGCGTACTGCCGGATGGTCAATTTCCTCGATAAGCGACGCGCTTTCCTTCGCCGAAACCGCCATGGTGTTGAAGTGGTTCTCTATCACCAGCGTCACGCCTTTTTCTGCTGCTGCATCGCCCAGTTCACGCATGGACTCGACCAGCTTTGCGCACCGTTCAGTCAATTTTTCTGTATCGCCCGCAGCTAAATTCCCACCATAGATACGAATGTACTTTGCACCCAGATAATCGCAGTAACCTATTACCTTCTTGATTGCAGCAATCTCACGCTGCCGGACGGTTTCATCCAACGAATTAAAATAGGAATTATACGGTGTCAGACAGATGATCTGAATGCCGTTCTTCTCTGCACACTGTTTGACCTCGGACAAAGTATTTTCATCGCAGTCGCAGGGTAAACCGGAACAATAATCGTCCTGCACCACAATCTCAATGCCATCCGCACCGATTCTATGCATCAATTCGATCGCTTCACACACCGTGTACTCAGGAGTTCCCATCGTGTGACCTGCTATTTTAAACATTCTGATTTCCTCCTCAATCCATCGGCGGCAGTCCTGCACTGCGCAAGATGCGATCCAACAACTCGTGGGTCTTATATGCGTCCGCAGCATCAGTCATTGGAGTCTTATTATCACGCACACAATCGAGGAAATGGCGGATTGCGTTGGTAAAGCCAAGCTTATCCTCGGATTTAGCCCAGCCCATAGCCAGCGGGGTCATCGCAGTCTTATGCTGCTCTTCCCCATCCGTTACAGTCACGCTGTCCGGCATTTTGATAAATGCCGAACGGTTGTTGCCATGTAATTCAATCGTTTCCTCCCACTGACCCGAACACCGCGCGGCAATCAACATGCCCGAAGCACCGTTCTCAAATTCCAGCTGCGCTGTCGTAAATGTCTCATAATACGGATCAGTGAACTTAGTTAAAGCATGGACGTCCTTGACCTCGCCGCCGTAGTAGCGCATCAGATCAACCATATGAATTGCATTTTCCAAAGTCGCTCGATATTCGGTAGCAGGCCGGTTTTTCTGCGCAATAATCACTTCCGGAAAACGATCCCCGTAAACTGCCTTTGCTTTTTGGCAGACTGGCGCATAGCGCCGATTGAATCCAATCATCAGCTTATTGCCCGTTTTAGCCGCAACATCTGCAATGCGTGCCGCGTCCTTCAATGTAGTCGCCATCGGTTTTTCACTGTATACGTCGATTCCATGTTCCAGCAGGAACGCGATCTGATCCGCATGACACTGCTTAGGTGTCAGCACAAAAGCACAGTCCAAGCCGAGTGACACGAACTCTTCAAGGCTGGCGACCGCATGCTGCGCACCGCAGAGACGCTGAGCATTCTGCGCGTTTTCCAACTTACTTGCCATCAGACCGACAAACGCCACGTCATCAAACCGAGGCAATACAGGAAGGAAATTGTTCTTGGAAACATAGCCGACACCGATTACACCGACCCGCAGCTTTTTCTCAGCCATTGATGTTCTCCTCCTTGTAATACTCTTCCAGCACACGTCCGAGTACCGTATACTCCTCGCTTGTCAGCCGACGCAGTGGTCCACGGCACGTATCATTTTCAATAATACCGCGCAGCTTCAGCAGTGCTTTCAGAGCCGGAATGCCCGGAATTTCCGCTAGTTCACGGTCGGTCTTGACAATTTGCTGCTGCGTCTTTCGCGCACCTTCAAAATCGCCCTCGCGATACTGGCGATACAGACGGTTAAACCGCTCATGAAAAATCGCGCCGGGACCGGTCACCGTACCAACACCACCTGTCATCAAGCACTGAAGGAACAGACTATCACAGCCAATCAACAGTTCTGGAGTGCGGTTGCTGCACATCAGATAATCCTCAATGCGCATCAAATCCGGACAACTGTATTTGATACCTACGACATTTTCGTATTTGGTCATCAGCTTACCCAGCAGGGCAGGCTTAACATCACTCGTGGTGCAGCCCGGAATATTATAGACATAAACCGGATATTCCCGCGGTACACTCTCGATCACTGCACTATAATAACCGAACAGGGACGCCTCATCCATTGGAAAAAATGCCGGAGACATCACACCCACGCCATCCGCGCCGATCCTAGCTGCGTGCTGCACATGAGAGACGGTCTCGGCAGTCGTCATGCTGCCGCACTGAATGAATACCGGAATACGGTTTGCTGCTGTTTTCACCATGATTTCTGCAACGCTTTCGCGTTCCTGCTGACTCAGCAGCAGGCTCTCGCCGTTTGTTCCATTCGGATACAGGCAGTCCACCCCTGCCTGAACCAGATATTCCGTAAAGTTTGCCAGCGAACGCTCGTCAATCGATCCGTCCTCATTCATCGGCGTGATGGTCGGAATGACCACGCCGGATAATCTCTTTTTGTACATCATATTCTCCTTTTCCTCTTGAAACCGGGCGCACGGCGATCTGCCGGATGTGCCGTCCACCCGTTCATATTTTAGGGGGACCCATCTGCGGTCCATGTTGATCACTGATCCGGATATCAATACTTTTCGCGAGTTTTGATCAGCAGATTATATAGATTTTTCTGCTCATCAGTCGCATTTTCAAGGAACTCATCAATGACAGGCTGCACTGCTTCGATAAACGGTTCCTTATCAACTTCGTTAATTGTCATACCGGCAGCTTCCAGCCCTTCGCGCGCGGTGTCTGTCGCGTTCGGCCAGATTACACTATTCCACTGCTCAGTAAACTCCTGACCTGCATCCAGCAATGCTTGCTGATCCTCAGCAGACAAGCGGTCAAACCACGCCTTGCTGACAAAAACCACATCAGGAATCGTAAAATGCTCCGTCAGAGACATATACGGGCAGATCTCCTGCCAAGCGCTTGCGTAAACATTGGGAATCTGATAGTCCGCACCATCCAACGTGCCCTGCTGCATACCAGTATAAACTTCACTGAATGCAAGCGGAGTTGCAATCGCGCCCATCGCCGTAGTTGCATCAGCCAGCACCGCATCCTCCATACAGCGAATCTTCAAGCCGTGCAGATCTTCGGGCGTATTGATTGGGCGTTTGGTGTTGACAATGCTGCGGCTGCCCAAATCCGTCCACGCAATAATCTTAAAACCATTTGCCTCCATATCAGCCTCCAGAACTTCGGAAACTGCCAGATCCATAATAGTCTGAATCGCCTGATCGCCGCTATCCCACAGGTAAGGCAGCGAAAACACCGACCACATAGAGTTAAATGTAGACAGATCAGTCAATGCACACTCTGTCATCTCGATGGTTGCAATCTGCAATCCCTCAAAGGTTGCGATCTTATCGCCCAGTTGGGAAGATGGATAGAACTCCATTTTGAGCCGCCCATCCGAATGCTCCTCAATCAAATCGCTCAGCACCGCCGCGCCGTCCGCTTGCGTGCCGCTCGAAGCAAATACGACGGAATACTTGACAACGGTTGCATTGCCGTCTTCAGTTCCGGCTGTATTGCTGCCGCCTGAACAGGCCGCCATGCTCAGCACCATAGCAGCTGCGCAGAACAAAGACACTATTTTTTTCATATCATTCTTCCTTTCCTTTTGTCAAATGAATGCACCCTGCGTTTATCACTTGAAGCGGACAACTGCTTTGATTGCACTTCCCGACATCAT
Organism: uncultured Agathobaculum sp.; assembly: GCF_963927765.1. Classification (NCBI taxonomy): domain Bacteria; kingdom Bacillati; phylum Bacillota; class Clostridia; order Eubacteriales; family Butyricicoccaceae; genus Agathobaculum; species uncultured Agathobaculum sp. Next base: position 42,319 of record NZ_CAWVCU010000107.1, read on the forward strand.
GTCATCAAATGCCTGCAGTGCATCCTTAAATTCATACACCGTGATCAGTTTTTTCAGCTCTTTCTGCAGCCGAACCAAAATCTCTGCCGGCGCGGAAGTACCATCCGATTTGCGATGCGGATATGGGCCTTTCGCTCCTATCAGTGTCAATTCCTTACGCATGATGGGCAGCAGCGTCAAATCACCTGCGGCATCGTGATACACGCTGGCAATGACGACCTTACCGCCCGGCCGGACAGCGTCAAAGGCATCTCTCAATACCGGCACGGCACCGGTAGCCTCGATCACAACATCCACGCCCTGTTTAGAACTCATTTCGCGCACCTGTTCCAGCCAGTCCGAATCGTTTCGGTCGATCGTTTCAATCAAATCCAGCGATCGTACCTTCTTTAACCGAGGTTGGCTTCTCTCTATTCCGATGATGTGGCTTGCGCCCATCGTTTTGAGAATCATCGCCGTAATTAGACCCATCGTACCCAAGCCGAAAATCAGTATATTGGAACCTGGTGTTATATTCGCCTGACGCGCAATGCGGTAAGCGCAGTTCGTTGGTTCGAGCATGGAAGCCGTTTCAAAATCAATCGTATCTGCAATCGGACTGATAAAGCTATATTCCGGCGTGTTCAGCACAAATGTTTCCTCAGAGAAACCGCCCGGTAGAAGTGCCTCATTCATGCTTTTGCAATAGTTTGCCAAACCGTTCAGGCAGTTCCAACATTGCCCACAGGTACGGTTCAGTTCACTTGCCACCCGCATCCCATTCCGGATTCCATTCGCGCCGTTGCCAGCATCCACAACCACACCCGAAAACTCGTGCCCGAAATACCTCTCATCCGCCAAAGATCTTTGGCCGCGGTATAGCGCGATATCGCTTCCACAGATGGCGCAAGCATGAACATCCACCTTCACCATACCGGATCTTAACGAGTCAATACCGGCGCAATCGGTTTGCAGCTCAAGCTTTCCATAATCCAAAAGTGCAACTCTTCTCATATTGATCCTCTCAAATCGCATAACCCAGCACTGAGGGTACAAAGGTGACCAGAACGGGAATATAAGTAATCAGCAACAGCACGATAATTTCGCCTATCAAATATGGCATTGTTCCTCGCACCGTGTCTTCAATGGAAATTTTGCCGATTTTACCAGTAATGAACAAACAATAACCCAGCGGCGGCGTGATACAACCAATGGTGAGATTCAGGCACATGACAATACCGAAATGCACCAGACTGATCCCCATCGAAGCCGCAACCGGCGCGAGAATCGGCGCAAGGATGATGACAGCAGCGCCGCCATCCATAAACATACCCATGATAAGAAGCAGAATATTGACCAGCAGCAGAAATACCCACTTGTTGTCGGTAATAGACAGGATCAAATCGTTGACCAGCACAGGCATCTGCAAGGCGGTTAATCCATAGCTAAACACCTTTGCGCAGGCGATAATAGCAGCAGCGGTGCTGCGCTATTCGCTGCAGACAGCAGAATCGCACCCATATCACGGATTTTAAGCGTTCGCGTGATAAACAGGCTTACAACCAAGCTGTATACCACTGCAATCGCGCCCGCTTCGGTAGCGGTGCAAATACCACCCATGATACCGCCTACTACAATAACCGGCATTCCCAGCGGAATAATGCCATCAATGAGCGTCTTCTTGACCTCCGATGCAGTCAGCTTCTCGGTTCGGCGTGGAAAATGGCATACCCGGTTACGAAGCAAAACAATGACCATCAGAATCAAACCAGCCATGATACCCGGAATCACGCCACCCATAAACATAGAACCTACAGAGGCACCGACCGCAGTCGCATATACAACCATGATGATGCTCGGCGGAATAATAGGGCCGCAAACCGAAGCCGCAGAAATGACACCCGCAGCTTCCTTGACCGGATAACCTTCCTTTTCCATCGCAGGAATCAAGATGCCGCCCATACAAGAGGCGCTGGCCTGTGCAGAACCTGTAATACCACCAAAGAACATGCTAGAAACGATACCCGCATGTGCTAAACTGCCAGGCAAGCGACCAATCAGCAGCATAGCAAACCTAATGAGTTTTTCTGTGATGCCGCCACGGTTCATAATCTCACCCGCAAGCATGAAGAACGGGATTGCCAGCAGCGGCAAGTTGCCCATACCATTATTACTCCACCCAGCGCCCGGTGGACATCGGGACCTTCCCAAAACCGCCCCACAACGCCCCGGATGAAATCGTCAATTACGATCAGCGTGTCCCGGTGGAGGGCGGCGCGTTCCTGGCCTGGGGCCATCTGACCTATACCAAACCGCTGACGGACAAGCAGGTGGCCGACTATGAGCTGCGGCCTGCTTTCAATGTCCACGAACTGCGCCGGAAACGGGGGGAGCGCCCTCTCACGATTGCCGAGCAGATGA
>NZ_CAWVCU010000108.1:0-3158 GCF_963927765.1 uncultured Agathobaculum sp.
CTGGTGGCCTGGATCGAGACCTTCCAGGGCTACGTCGGCGAGGTGCTGCTGGCTGACGCCAATCCTCTGCTGACCGCGCTGCTGGCCGACGGCATCATCGGCGGTGTGGGCGCTGTCGTGGGCTTCCTGCCTCTGGTTATGATCATGTATTTCCTGATCGCGCTGCTGGAGGACTGCGGCTATATGTCCCGCGTTTCGGTGGTTCTAGACCCCATCTTCAAAAAGGTAGGTCTTTCCGGCAAATCGGTCATTCCCTTTGTTATCGGTACTGGTTGTGCCATCCCCGGCGTTATGGCCAGCCGTACCATCCGCAACGAGCGTGAGCGCCGTGCTACCGCTATGCTGACTCCTTTCATGCCCTGCGGCGCAAAGATCCCCGTGATCGCCCTTTTTGCCGGCGCATTCTTTGACGATGCGGGCTGGGTGAGTTTTACCATGTACTTCACCGGCATCGTTCTGATTTTCCTGGGTGCTCTGCTGGTCAACAAAATTGCCGGTTACAAGAACCGCAAGTCTTTCTTCATCATCGAGCTGCCCGAGTATAAAGTTCCCTCTCTGCTCTTTGCCCTGAAAGCTATGTGTGCCCGGGGCTGGGCCTACATCGTAAAGGCCGCCACCATCATTCTGCTGTGCAACACCGCTGTGCAGATCATGCAGACCTTCAACTGGAGCTTCCAGGTAGCAGAGACCGCTGATAGCTCTATTCTGGCTTCCATTGCCCATCCCTTTGCATACCTGCTGGTGCCCATTGTCGGTGTCCTCAGCTGGCAGCTGGCTGCCGCGGCCGTCACTGGTTTCATCGCTAAGGAGAACGTGGTTGGTACTCTGGCTGTTTGCTTTGTTGGTCTGGAGAACCTTATCGACACCGATGCTCTGGAAATGATGGAAGGTGCCGGCGCTGAGGTAGCAGGTGTTATCGCTATTACAAAGGTTGCTGCCTTGGCCTATCTGATGTTCAATCTGTACACGCCTCCCTGCTTTGCCGCCATTGGTGCCATGAATTCTGAGATGAAGAGCGCCAAGTGGCTTTGGGCTGGCATCGGTCTGCAGCTGGGTACCGGTTATACTGTGGGCTATCTCGTATACCAAATCGGTACCCTGATTACCACTGGTTCGGTGGGCGTAGGCTTTATCCCTGGTTTGGTTGCAGTGGTTGCTTTTGCTGCTGTACTGGTTTATCTGTGCACGAAGACTGAGAAGGACCTGAAGCGTGAATATGCGCTGAGTGGAGCAAATGCGTAATGATTGATTACATTTTAATCGCAATCATTTTGGTGATTGTTGCAGCAGCAGCTTTTTATGTTTACAAAGCAAAAAAAAGCGGAAAGAAATGTATTGGGTGTCCGGATGGCTGTTCGGCATGCAATGCAAAAAAGAATGGTTCCCATTGCAGCTGCGGCGAGCATAAACATAAGTAATACAGGACAAAAAGCTGCGGTTCTCCAATAGGGGGAGCCGCAGCTTTTCTTAGAAAGATCACAACAAGAACCCGAAGAGAAAACATATCTGTATCTTAATATAAAAGACTAGCTTTCGCTTTGACAGTCATATGGAGAAATGATACCATGGCAATAGTTAGCCGATACTAACTATTGCTTTTACCTTGATGTTAGTTTGAACTAACCGCGTGGGCTTCTGATGAATCCTGCGGCTATAAATTAAAGAGCAGAAGGACGGGAGGTTTTGTGAAAAGCAAACGTGCCACAGAAGACTATGTAAAAACTATTTACCAGCTGTCACAAAAGGGAAAGGTTCGTTGTTGTCAGATAGCTAAGTGTTTGTCTGTGTCCCGGCCTACGGCATTGATGTCGATTAGAATTCTTTCGGAAGAGGGGCTGGTATATCAGGATGACCTCAAAAATATTTATCTGACCGAGAAGGGGATAAAATTGGCGCAAAAAGTGGAGGCCAAGCATCGAGTACTATATGAGTTGTTGGTTATGGTTGGAGTTGATGAAGAAATCGCTTCCAGAGATGCATGCAAAATGGAACATGGGCTTGGAGAAGAGAGTTTTTTGGCTTTGCAATCGCTGGTTAGAGATCCTGATTAAGTGACTGAGTGTTTTGCACTTATTTGGAAATGAGGACGGGGTATGTTAATTGAATGTCTGAAGAAGGATATACAGGCAAGTGCAGTCCGGCTCGATGATATACCAGGGATTTACATCTGTCGGTTTAAAGGGGCGGGAGTATCCGATAAAATTCTACTCCCTTTTCCTATGGAGAAAACTCCACGGTTTGTTGAAGCTCTCTTTTGCACTGAAGGCGAAATCATCATACAGCGTGCGAACGATATTCCGTACAGGGCGGTAAAAGGAAATGTTCTGCTTTTGACTAATATGACAGAGTATACTTCGATCAATATCAGCAAAAACATGCAAGGAATTCTGGTAGCAATCGATAACTGCCGAATTAGTAAACAATTTTTTTCTCTCTGCGATATTTTAAAATTAGACCTGGAACAATTAAAATCTGAAATGAGGGAGTGGCCCGAGAGTATAATAATCGTTAACAATAGCTGGACACAGTCCCTGTTTGAGCTCTTGGACTTTATGCCTGAGGAAGCGGCCGGAAAGTATTGCTTTTTGAAATCTTTGGAACTGTTGTATGTTCTGTCTGCAAGGAATTGCGGAGAAAGCGGTAATGATCGGGCTGAAGAAAGTAGGCGTATGTGCCGAAGTGTATTGGATGCCAAACGATATATGGAGGAGCACTTATCTGAGAAGATCACCATAATTCAATTAAGCAGAATGCTTTCTGTTTCGCCTACCTATTTGAAGGCGGAATTTCGTCGCATACACGGAATGTCTATTCACCGCTGGCTGATGGAATTACGTATGCGGAGAGCCGAAGAATTGATTTGCTGTACGGATCAGCCTATTTACCAAATTGCACAAGAAGTCGGATACGAGGGTATGAGTCAATTCAGTACGGTTTTTAAAAAGCATTATGGCGTTACGCCGGGACAATTTAAAAAAATGTCAAAAACCATAACAAGGTGTCCGTTTCAATAATGACAGGCAGAGAAGGCCCATGTATAATAATTGGACACTCAACACCATCTTGATGCAAAAGACCTGCTAATAAAAGTCAAGTAGAAATTTCAGATTTTTTAGGGAGGCGAAAAATGCAATACAAAATCAAGCCGCTGAGCATCT
>NZ_CAWVCU010000109.1:0-36792 GCF_963927765.1 uncultured Agathobaculum sp.
CATAGAAGACACTTCCTTATCTGAAAAAAATCTGAATATTCTCTTATGTTTAGTATACTACATGTCGAAATAAAAACATAGAATAAATTTTTCTTATTGCTTATTTTCTATTTCGTCAATCTTTGGTTGGCGGATAACAGTTTTTTGGAAGGAGCGATTAACATGGCAGTCAGCAGTGTAAGCAGTAGCAGTTCTTCCAGCATTTATGGAAGTCGTTCTAGCAATATTATCAGCGGCCTTGCAAGCGGTTTGGATACCGAATCCATGATTGAAGGAATGGTTTCGGGTATCAAATCAAAAATTGATACGCAGAAGCAGAATCAGCAGATCCTGCTGTGGCAGCAGGAGGCCTATCGCAGCATCAGCGATCAGCTTGTACAGATCTCCAGTAAGTATACGTCGTATACTTCGTCGACCAACCTGATGAGTTCGACGTTCTTCCAGCCCAGCATCATTACATCCCTGGGCAAAAATGCGAGCATGATCTCTGCCTCCGGCAGCACCAACAGCGATATTCAGATTAGCAAAGTTACACAGCTGGCAAAAACTGAGACAGTCAGCTTTTCTGGGCTTAATGGCGTATCCAATACGACTACTATTTCGGGAGATCCCAGCAAAGCCGTAGATTTGAAAGGAACTGCAGATGTCAGCAATCTGGCGGGTCAGCAGATGTCGTTTAAATATGGCAATGAATCTTTCACCATCACGTTTGATAGCAACAAGGAGTATGAGGATTTAGATGATGTGGTGGATGAGATCAATAAGCAGCTGGGAAATGCATCTGTCACCTTGTCCGATGGGTCGAGCATTAAGATGGATACCAAAGTCAAGGCGCAGGTCGTTGAGGCAATGGGAGCGGACGGCAAGCCGACTGGGGAGAAAACAATTGCCTTTACTTTCAAGGAGGGGGCAAAGGAAAGCAATACGCTGGAAGTTCTCAGTTACTCTTCCCGATCTGTTTTGGATGCATTGAATTTTAATGCTGGTGATACCCTGACTGGCAGTGGTGTCATGGCATCGCATTCTACGATCAAGCCGGAAGATTTGAAGACTGAAAAGGATGTAAAAGACATCCTTGCAGGTGCAAGTATGAATGTAACCTATAACGGCACGACGGCGACGATCAAGATGCCGGAAAAGGGTACGGACGAGTATAATGAGATTTTTGTAAATTCCACAGACAAAAAAGATGCTGCTCAGAAGATGCAGGATTATCTGCAGACCCAGTTTGATCAAGCATTTGGCCATAACCGGATTAAAGTAAGCGGTGTGCAGTCAGATGGTTCTTTTGTGCCTTCTTTTGAACTGGTTTCCGGAAGTGATAGCGATACGTTATCCATCAATTCCGGCACTTTAAATGTAATTGGCAAGGGCGGTATCTTTGGTATCGACCGCGGTGCCTCGAACAGAGTGAACACTGGCAAGACGCTTGGCGATTTGTATGGTACGGTTAAAGAATTGCAGGCGGATGGTACCTCAATTACTAAGATCGACGGAAAATATTTTGAACCGGTTGGTACTGATGAAAACGGCAATGCCACATATGCTCTGGAAATCAACGGTGTGCGGATTGGTGATAAGTATACAGCGGACACTACGTTGGAAACTATTATCAATGATATCAACAGCAACGAGAAGGCAGGCGTTAAGGTCAGTTATTCTACTACATCTAATCAATTTGTATTTACTTCCAAGCACGGCGGTGAAGGCGGTAGAATTGAGATCGGACATGATCTAGAAAATGGTACAGCCGGAACGAATTTAGCAGCAAGTTTGTTTGGATCGGTAGTATATGACTCTAACGGAGATATTTCTCAAGTGCGAGGAAATGCTGTTTCAACTCAAAAAGGCTTCAGTGTCATTCAAGGTCAAGATGCCGAGATGGAGGCATATATCAACGGCGTAAAAACTACGCTGACCAGCGGCACGAATACCTTCAATATTGATGGCTTCACGGTTACTGCAAACGGCACGTTTGAGGCTGATAATGAGGGCGAGCGTGTTACGTTTGATAAAAAGGTTGATGCGGATAAGATCGTTGACGCGGTGAAGAGCTTTGTGGAGGATTATAATAAGGTTCTCGCGGAGATCAATGAACAATATTCCACGCAGCCCGATCATAAAAAGGAATATAAGCCGCTGACAGATGATCAGAAGGCTGACATGACAGAAAAGCAGATCGAGGAATACGAAGCAAAGGCTAAGGAAGGTCTGCTGTTTGGTGATAGCGATTTAGGCGGTTTGTCTAATGGCTTGCGTTTTGTGTTCTCCAATCTGGATATGGATGCAATTGGTATTAGTGTGTCGACCAGCTACTCGGATAAGGGCAAGATTACGTTGGATGAGACTAAGCTTCGCTCGGCGCTGGCAAGTGATCCGAATGCAGTGGCAGAAGCATTTACAGCACCGCTGGAGCAAAAGCAGGTTACCAATGCAGACGGCACGACCTCTTGGGTGGATGATACGTCTTCGGGCGGCGCAATGTCGCGCCTGAAAGTGCAGCTCGATAAGTATGCAGCGACAACCGGATCGACCAAGGGCATTCTGATCGAAAAGGCAGGTTCGCAGTATTCTCCGATGGCGCTGCTGGACAACACGCTGCAGGATAAGATCGACAGCTACGATGACGTGATTGATTCCCTGACCGAAAAACTGAATGATAAAATTGATTATTACACCTCGAAATTCAGCAAATTGGAAGTATTGATCGCACAGATGAACTCGCAAAGTTCTTATTTGGCGAGTATGGGCGGCAGCAGCTATTGACAAAGGGTGTAGAATAGAAAGGACGGGGTAATCCGGCTATGGATATGCATGGCTACCAACAATACAAAGCGCAGTCAATCAATACGATGACGCCCGGCGAGCTGCTGATGCTGCTGTATGACGAATTGATTAAGCGTTTGACCCGTGCGGAAATTGCATTGAAGAATGAAAATTTTGAGGTTTTTGATGAATCAATTATCCGTTGTCGGGAAATCCTAAGGTATCTGGATGATACGCTTGATATGCAGTATCCGATTAGCCATGATCTGCACCGTCTGTACGATTTCTTCTCCTATGAGTTGAGTCGTGTGCAGGCGGGGCGGAACGAGAAGGTTCTGGCCGAAGTAAAGCCCCGATTGACCGATCTCCGGGATACGTTCCGGCAGGCACAAAAGGCGGGCGGTGTATGAAAGAGCAGTGGATGAAGCTGCTGGTACAACTCAGAAAGCGTTATACGGCTTTGACAGAGACGTATGATTTAACCGTGCAGATGGGAGAGGCGCTGGACCGAAACGACCGCACCTCTTTCAGCATGCTGTTATCCATGCGTCAGGAGCCTGTGCTTCGCATGCAGGAATTGGACGGCAATATCCGGCGCATTGTAGAAACTGATGCGCCGGATATTGAAGTACGTTGGCAGGCACTGGTTGCTGGAGATACACCACGGGACGCAGATGAGCAGATGGTAGTAAATCAAATGCAGAAAAACAAGCGTGTGATTGATCGTTTGGTACCGATTGATAGCAGAATCAATCGGGTGCTTACTGAAAGAAAGTCATAACGTGAGAAAAAAGAGCTGGACAAAACGAATAGGATTATGCTTTATGGCGGTTGCTTTCATTGGCGGAGCTGAGTTAGCGGCCAGCTATTGGCTTGACCCACCGATTTTCCATAAGATCGTTGATCCGATCATGGAGAAAACGGGCGATTTGTGGCGCTTTGGAAGCGAGCAGGTGCGTGTGGCAGTGGACGGCGTGAAAGAGCGCATCGCAGAACGCAGTGCACTGCGGCAGGAGCAGATCGAATCCCAGCGGGCAGGGGAACCAGCGATACCGGATGGCGGTGTGTTGATACAAGACCCTGCAATCACTGAACTGGTCACACGGGATGGGCAGGAAGTGCTCACGGGCGGTTCGGTGCCGATTGCGTATTTTGCGCAGAGTGACCCGGCTTGGAAGGATCAGCCGTATGGATCGGATAGCGTAGGCCCGTATGGCTGCGGGCCTACTGCCATGGCCATGGCAGTGAAGAGCCTGACGGGAACGGACACCGATCCAAAGCAGATGGCCAGCTGGTGTAGTCAAAACGGATATTGGGCTGCCGGAAGCGGGTCATATCATAGCATCGTGCGTGGTGTGGCCGATGCCTTTGGGTTGGAATGCGTTTCTCCAAGTTCTATGACACCGGAGGAATTGCGTATACAACTTTCCGGTGGCCGCATTGCGGTTGCACTAATGAGTGCCGGACATTTTACCAGCGGGGGACATTTTATCTTGCTACGTGGCGTAACACTGGATGGCAATATTCTAGTTGCTGATCCGAACAGTAGAGCACGTAGTCTGCAGGAATGGGACGCCTCCATTATTTTAAATGAATTAAGTTCCAGCAAAACGGCGGGCGCACCGCTTTGGCTTTTATCTAAGCAAATGGATTAGTGGCGCCTAACCGATCGAGTAGGAGGTTTACTGTGCCACAGATAGAGATGCAGCATGTAACCAAATATTTTAGCAATGAGCAAAGACGTTTTGCAGCGATTGATGACGTTTCGCTCTCCATCGACCGCGGTGAGTTCGTTTTCTTGATTGGAAGCAGCGGCGCAGGAAAAACTACTTTGCTGCGGCTGCTGGCCAATCAGATCGTAGCGGACGAGGGGAAAATATGGCTGGATAACGTGGAGCTAACACGACTGCGCGGTTGGCGGCGTCCAGTATACCGTAGAAATATCGGTCAGGTTTGGCAGGATGCAAGCCTGATTCGGAAAAAGACTGTACGTCAGAATCTGGAGCTTGTGCAGCGGGCGCTTGGTGTCAAATCCAAGGTGATTCCGGAAAATACACAGAAAGCATTGTCGATCGTCGGCATGCGTGCCATGGAGGATCGATATCCGTTTGAGCTGTCCGGCGGGCAGGTCAAAATGGTGGAGCTGGCACGTGCGATTATTTGTAATCCGCCCATTTTGATTGTGGATGAAATTACAGCAAATTTGGATTATGATACAGGCTGGGATATCATGAATATCCTCAATGAGATCAACCGCTGTGGTACAACTGTCATTATGGCGACACATGCAAAGGATTTTGTCAATATCATGTGCCGCAGAGTGATCACATTGGTTGCCGGCAAAGTGGCCGGTGACGTTGAGAAGGGCAAATACGGCGAGTTAAGAGCAACAAACCGATTTGAATAAAACATAAAAGGTATATAGTTTTAGTTGGGAGGCACATTTTGGTATGCAACTAAAAAACATGAAAATCAATCAAAGACTAATCTTGGGATTTGCAATTCCCGTTATTTTGGCGGTTCTTTTGCTTGTAATTGCGCTGACAAACTCGCTTTCGATGCGCAACCAGTATGAAGAACTGTTGAATCATGAAGTACAGTTGGAACTTCAGATTATGAATTGCCGTGTGCAAACGAATACGGCAGCGCGTTTTGCGCGTGATATGGTACTCGATACCGAGAAGACAAACTTCAACAGCAACCAGTCCCAGCTGAATGATGCGTTGGATGCATTAACGGAATCGCAGAATTATGTTGCGGAGAATTGTACGCTGGGCGATGGTAAGGAGGACAGTTATCTGGCCGCTGTGAGCGCATGGGAAAATATCATTCCCAAAATTCTCAGCGCAGTGGAAGCGAACGACTTTGAACAAGCGCAGACAATTCTGGTCAACGAATGCACACCGGCACTCAATGAACTGCGTGACAATGCAGTGGAACTCAATCAGGCAATTGAAGATAGTATCACAGAGGTACGGACGGCACAGGAACAGTCGGTTACCCGGATGCTGATTCTCATGATTGTATTGCTGGTAGTATTTGTGATTTTGGTGATCATGTTTGCAACACGGCTGATCCGCTCCATTTTGATTCCGCTGAACGAAACCAAAATGGCGCTGCAGGATATGCGCGATGGTGATATGAGCCATCAGATTACATATGAATCGAAAGATGAATTTGGTGATATGGCAGACGCTCTGCGGGGAAGCCAGCAAATGTTGAGCTCTGCTCTTGATGAAATTACCCGCATCACGACTGCTATGGTAGATGGCGACTTCAGCGTTAATTGTGAAGTTGAACTGCCTGGCGCATTCCATACGATCACGGAGTCTCTGGCGCAGCTGACCAGCCAGATGCGTAAGATGATCGCCAATGTCAAGGCTTCTGTGGATCAGGTTGCTTCCGGTGCGGCTCAGGTTTCTACCGGCGCGCAGTCTCTGGCACAGGGTGCGACGGAACAGGCCAGTGCAGTTGAGCAGCTTTCGGCCACCATCAACGATATTGCAACTGCTGCGCGTAAAAATACCGAGGCGGCGCAGTCGGCCAAGGAAAATGCGGATGCCGCTGGTTCGCAGAATGAGGAAAGCCAGCAGCAGATGACACAGATGATTAACGCGATGAACGAAATCACGTCTACATCGCAGGAAATCAGCAAGATCATTAAGACAATCGAAGATATTGCGTTCCAGACCAATATTCTTGCGCTCAATGCGGCTGTGGAAGCAGCGCGTGCTGGTTCTGCGGGCAAGGGCTTTGCAGTTGTTGCGGATGAGGTTCGGAATCTTGCATCGAAATCTGCAGAGGCGGCTAAGAATACCACTACTTTGATTGAAAATTCGATCAAGGCGGTTGAGAATGGATCCAATATTGCACATGCGGCGGCAGAATCTATTACTTCCAGCACTGATCTGACGAGCAAAGCGGTTGAAAAGATCACGCAGATCGCAGCGGCAGCAGAGCGTGAGTCCGAGTCGATTGAGCAGATCACGCAGGGCATTGATCAGATTGCAACGGTTGTTCAGACTAACTCTGCTACCAGCGAGGAATCTGCGGCGGCCAGCCAGGAGCTTTCCTCGCAGGCACATATGCTGCATCAGATCTTCTCTGCTTTCCGTGTTGGCAAGGAGGATTTCGCTCCAGCCAAAATGTCGGCTGCAACAGCGGCATCTGCGCCGTCGTTTGAGTATCAGGCTCCGGCAGCGCCGACCTTTGAAAGCGATTCTTCCACCTCTGTAAACAGCGGCAGCTTTCATGCAGGAGGTTCTTCCCCCGTATCGGGGGATAGGTTTCCAGAAAGCCATCACACCTCTTTCTCCAGCTACGACGATTCCGGTAAGTACTAAGAGATATGAGGTTACGCCGGATCTGGAAACGGGCAATGACTTGATTGATTCCGAACACCGCATGCTGTTTGATGCGATCAACGACCTGATGGATGCATGTAACTCCGGTCATGGCCGCGATAAAATCGGTGAAACCGCAGATTTCCTCGCGGACTATGTTGATAAGCATTTCGCAGATGAGGAAGATTTGCAGCGGAAGAATCGTTACCCCCATTATCAGGCGCATCACAATTTCCATGTGAATTACAAGCAGAAGATCCGCGAATTGGCAAACGAGATTCGTATGGATGGTCCCAATGTGAAAAACTTGGGTGAGATCAATTCGCAGGCGAGTGTGCTGATCAACCATATTCGCCATGAAGATAAGCGTCTAGCAGAGTTCATTAAGGACAATGCTGAGTGACGATTTGGCTTGCCAGTTATGGCAGGAAATGATAAGATGAATGGGTAGGAGCCGGCGGTATACAGCCCAAGTTGGTGGGTCGGATGATGTTGTGATGATGCAACAAAGATTCGAACTTGAACTGTATGCTGTGGCTTCTTCTCGATGTCGATCTGATCCGATCACGTCTCCATATCGCGTCCATGCAACGAGGAGGAGGCGTGATTTGCGTATATGCAGTATTGGAACAAGGGGTTTTGAGTAAAAATAGGAGGTAGTACGTTGGGCACACTCACGCAAGCAGAGATTCAAAATGTTTTGGATCAAGTCATGCAGGATATGACCAAGCGTATTGGTGGTATATGCCTGTGTAAACGGGATACTGTGCTTTCCAGTGACATGTGTACAATCTATACTACGTTTGAAGGAAGTTACCGTGGCGCTTTGATATTATGTGCGGACACCACGTTTTGGGCCCGTCTGGCACGTTATGTCATGCAGGAAGATACAGTAGATCCAAATGACTTTGAGGATCTTGCGAAAGAATATTTTAATGTCGTCTGTGGGCAAATTGCGGCCGGGCTGTATCGTCTTTCGCATAGTCCATCCCGCTTCCGTATCCCAGTGTTTTATATGGGACGTTATATCCCCATAGAGGATGATGGAACGCAGAATGTCATCAATTATGCGAGCGACCAAAACGAAGGGGCACAACTAATTCATCAACTAATCTCTGCATAAACATTATTTGCAGATGATATACGAAAAGGAGTTATATTATGTCAAAGAGAGTCATGGTAGTAGACGATTCTCGTATCGTTCACATGCAGCTGAAAAAGATTTTGGCGGATACGGACTATCAGATCGTTGCATGCTGCCAAAGTGGGGAAGAGGCTCTGGAGAAATATGGCGAAGTTGAGCCGGATCTAGTGACAATGGATATTTTAATGCCGGGTATTGATGGGTTGGAAACGGCGCGTCAGCTTTTGAAAGCGCATCCGCATGCCCGTATTCTGATGGTCTCCTCGCTCGCCTATGACGATACCATCAACGAAGCACACGATGTTGGTGTGAAAGGATTTGTGTATAAGCCTTTCGAGCGCAGCCAGATCTTGGAGTCGATGTCGCATGCGTTGTGTGATGCGTAGACCGGTGAAAGTGACTGGAAGCTTTGATTATGCAATCGGATAGAATGCACAAAATATACAAAAAATACATACAAAAAGTACGCATTCTGCCAAAATTCTTGAAAAGTAAAATTTCGGCTTATTTATTTTGCCGTCCAACCGATGATATGATTGTAAGTCAACTCCCCGCCAAATGTGCAGGGAAATGCATTTCCAGCTTTCAAACGGGGTGTAACTGTCTCGTCTGAAATAGAAGAATACTCACCAAATGGACCGCAAGCAAAAGGATTTGCTGCGGACGGATTCTGTAAAGGAGTAGTGAATCATGAGAATCCAACATAACATCATGGCAATGAATGCCTACCGCAATTACTCTAACAACACTTCGGCTCTGTCTAAGAACCTCGAGAAGCTGTCTTCCGGTTACAAGATCAACCGCGCTGGCGACGACGCGGCTGGTCTGGCGATTTCTGAGAAGATGCGTGCCCAGATTACCGGTCTGGAAACCGCTCAGAAGAACGCGAAGGACGGTATCTCCCTCGTTCAGACCGCTGAAGGCGCGCTGACTGAAGTACACGACATGCTCAACCGTATGGTCGAGCTGGCTAACCAGTCCGCTAACGGCACCTACGACAACGAGACCGACCGTGCGAACCTCCAGAAGGAAGTTGAGCAGCTCAAGAGCGAGATCGACCGCATCGCAGACTCCGCGAACTTCAACGGCATCAAGCTGCTGGACGGCTCGCTGAGTGAAGGCGGCGCTACGTCGATTGAAGTGAGCGGCGTTACTGTTGGCTCCAAGGCGGGCACCGCAAGCTCGATTACGACCGCAAGCGGTATTATGTCTTCGGCTACTGCACAGGGTTTGAGTGATGGTGACTCTTTCAGCATCAGCTTCGGCACGGACAAGGGCAAGAGCTACAATGTGACCCTGACAATGAAGGGCAGCGACACTCTGGTCGATCAGGACGGCAAGACCTATACGTTCGCAAGTGCTTCTGCCAAGGCTGATGTCGAGGCAGCGATCAAGGGCGCGATCGAGAATGCGACCGGCGGTGCGTTCACTGCTTCGGGCGGCATCGGCGCTGGTATCACGATCTCCAGCACGGAGACCGGCGCGAACGCCCCGAGCGTTACTTCGATCACCGCAATGGATGCCAGCGGTTCTGCCGCTGCACTGGGTAGTCTCACGATGGCGGCGCCGGCGGCAGAGAAGATTACCATTGCAAACGCTGAAGTTACTGCTGCAACGGCAGGCGCTACCAGTGCTAAGGTATTCACCATCAATGGGCAGAAGTTTGCACTGGCAAACAACGATGCGGCTCTCAGCCATGTGAAGGGGTTAGTCGGCGATGATGTTACCGTCCTTGTCGGTACGACTCTTGAGGGTGTGGCGCAGCAGCTTGCAGACGCCACTGGCCTGCAGATTGATGCGGTTACTGGTACCGGCATCGAGATCAGCACCGCCAGCGGCAAGGCGCTGACCCTGCAGATCGGCGATACCTCGGATGACTACAACAAGCTGCAGGTTTCCGTGCAGGATATGCACATCACCTCGCTGGGCATCGCGGGCGTGGATATCGCCACGCAGGACGGCGCTGCTGCGGCTGTTGACCTCATCAAGAATGCAATCAATATCGTTTCTGACGTACGTGGTACGCTTGGTGCAACTCAGAACCGTCTGGATCACACCATCAACAACCTGTCCGTCATGACTGAGAACATTCAGGATGCAGAGTCCACCATCCGCGACACCGACGTTGCAGACGAGATGATGGCTTACACCAAGAACAACATTCTGGTTCAGTCTGCGCAGGCTATGCTGGCACAGGCCAATCAGGTTCCGCAGGGCGTTCTCCAGCTCCTGCAGTAAGCCAAATCAACAGTTTAGTTCAACCATACAGAGCGGGGCGGGCATTTGCCCGTCCCGTTTTTCTGTAATGGATAAAGGAGAGTCCGGAATGAGCAGTAATACAATTGATCTTGCTCGTCGTTTAGCAGAGTTAGGACAGAAAGAGGATGCGCAGCAGGCTTATCTTATAGTTCTGCAGGAGGTTTCTGAGAAACAGCCGGAATTGGAGATGGAAGCTGCCAGCTATATCTTTTTTTCAGAGGGCGATTATCAAATCGCCTACACAACATTTGTTTCTTTATATAATCGTGGTTTCTATCAGGCTGAACTGATGGATTTGATGACACAGGCGTTTTATCTGCCGAATGTTGCCGAGCAGATGAAGCGATATGAACAGAATTGTGAGCGGTTAGGACGTTATCCTTATTTGTTTCGTAAGGATTTTTTGACATTTGATGATTTGCCAATTAAGTTTTTTCCCTTCAATGATGAAGGATATATCCCGTATTATAAAGCGGAAAATCGGTTTGGAAATTATGTTAATTTTAATGATCCGGTGATCGACCGCTATTTCTTTAATGATTTGGAAAATCCCATCCTTGCAAAGGATGTTTATTCACAATATCAGTTAGAGTACTTGACCGACAACGTGCGTAAAAGTGAGTGGGTCGGTCGGGAAAATCACATATATTTGCATTACACAGATTGGGCAGTATTCTGTGCCTATTTGCAATGCCTTTCTATCTATAATTTGCTGCGAGACAGCAAACAGGTGTTTTTGATTGGAAATGAAGTGTCACAGTATCCGATTGATTTCAAAGAGCGTTTTGGAATTGATTATAGTAAATATCCTGTCAAGCCGGTCAGTATCCGAGAGGTAAACCGCCTGATTTGGCACACCCAGCTTGCCACGCATAATGGCGGCGACTTTTTCAACGAAATATTTTACGGACACCCTAATCTGCTTACGTTTGAGTCTGTCATGCTCAAAGATGTATTTGAAAAGCTGGAAAAAGCGCGGGAAGAGTTCAAAAGAAATAAAAGACTGGATACTTACATCCGTATGCAGCTCGCACAGATTCGGTATCCTACAGATAAGGATTTCCTCGTTGCCATCTTCCTCGGCAGCCAGACCACCAGCGGAGCGCTGGACAAAAATTCCCGTATTGCGCCCGCCCTATTTTTTCAGCCACATTTTTCTAATATGGAGTATGAATTGACGGTTGATGAAAAAACGGGGAAAAGCTTGCTGTTTTCCGAGCAGTATGAAAGCATACGATCTTCGCGGTTGTTTCAGCAGTTTAAGTATGTGAAAACATTTACGCCCATGCGCCGTATTACTACCAGCTATGCCGCCACAGTACGGTTTATGCTGGATAAGGAGGCGCAGCAGCAGTCGGATAAGGCCGTTGTGCCTGACGTTATGGCAATCCGCGTCCTCAACCGCAGTTTCATGGTAGATTGGCAGGATCGTTTGTATCGCGACAGTGTTTTGGTTCGCTTTGAAGATGGCAAACTGAATCCGAAAGCTACTTTCACTGCGCTTGCGGAATTTCTTGATATACCTTATACGGAGAGCATGACCTACTGCTCGGGGCGCGATGGACTGAATCCGGAATCGCTCAAGGGCAACGTGCGTGGCTTTGACCCAGCCACCGTGTACCGTACCTATGATGAATTTGCCAATGATGATGAGCGTGCGTTTTTGGAATATTGCATGCGCGATGCATATGCGTTTTACGGATATGATTTGCTCTACTACAAGGGTGAGCCTGTGGATGAGGAGTGGGTAAAGAAGAAGATCAAAGGCTTTACCTGTTTAGATGGTTATATAGTAGATTCGTGGAAAAAAAGGCTGTGTATTGTTGATGAATACAAGGAGGGGGGGACACGGGCCGAGAAGGAGATGGAAGCTGAAGTGCAGCGCATTATATCTAACTATGATGAGAACCGCTTGCATATTGCAAAGCTGTTAATGGGTGGCCTTCGGTTCATCAATAAGAATGGCCAGCCATTGCGTATGATGGAGCCTTTGAAGCTCGATCCCGCGCTGCTTGAGCAGCCGTTATACCACTGACGCGGAGGAGATTATGGATAACAAAGGAACGGTTTATTTTTTTACGGGTCTTTCTGGTGCAGGAAAGACCACGATTGGCGGTTTGTTTTATAAGCGTTTGAAAAAGACCAAGCCCAATGCGGTTTATCTGGATGGAGACGAGATGCGCCCTGCATTTGGTGAGGATATTGGCTATACGCACGAGGAGCGGCTGCGCTGGGCAGGACGAATTTTTCGTGTCTGTCAATTGCTTTCTAATCAGGGAATTGATGTGGTTTGCTGTAGTATTGCGATGTTTGCAACAATACGGCAGTGGAACAGGGAAAATATCGCCAACTACAAGGAAATCTATATCAAGGTTAAAAAGGAGACACTCCTGTCCCGCAATCAGAAAGGCTTATATACGGCAGGACATAATGTGGTAGGTGTGGATTTGCCGTTTGACGAGCCGAAAAATCCAGATCTAATCGTGCAAAATGATGGCGATGAGAGCCCGATAGAGGTTGTTAAGCGGATTGAAAAGATCTTGTATCCGTGTATTGTGCAGAATCCGATTGACAATACGGCATATTGGAATCAATACTATCAAAATCGTATTTGCTCTACAGAGCCGTCGCCGTTTGCGCGTTATGTCGCAACTTTGGTAGATCCAGGGAAAACACTGGTGGATTTGGGCTGTGGAAATGGCAGAGACTCTTTGTTCTTTGCTGATATTGGTTTGAATGTGTTGGCGATTGATCTTTCGGATACAGCGATACAGCAGCAGGATATTTCTGAAAAGAGCAATATCAGATTCTTATGCGATGACTTCGTCAATTGCGAGGAACATCAACCGGAAACGTATGATTATGCTTACAGTAGGTTTACCATTCATTCCATCAACGTCAATCAGGAGCAACTTTTGCTGCAAACCATGTACCGGTCGTTGAAAAAAGGTGGTAAATTCTTTATTGAGGTTCGCAGTGTGAAGGATCCTCTCTATGGAAGAGGAGAAGCGCTGGAGAGAAATGCATTTTATTACGATAATCATTATCGGCGTTTTATCGTGATGGATGAGCTGATAGACCGCATGAAAGAACAAGGGTTCTTAATTGAGTATGCCGAAGAAAAAACCGGTTTTGCGCCATATGGGAATGACGATCCCCCGATTATCCGAGTGGTTGCAAAAAAGTAGAGGGTTAGGCAATGGAAAATAGGATGATGGTTGATCTGCATACCCATACTTCGGCTTCCGATGGACAGTATAGCCCGTCTCAGGTAGTAGAAATGGCAAAACGGGCAGGAATTACTTGTCTAGCCATTACAGACCATGACACGATATCCGGATTGCAGGAGGCGCAAGCAGCAGGCAAGGAATACGGTATATCGGTTGTGCGGGGAATCGAATTGGGTGCAAAGGAAGACCGGCATTTGCATATTGTTGGACTGGGCTTTTGCGAGAACGCCACAGAATTGCAGCTGCTTTGCAATAAGCTGCGGCAAAGTAGAGATGAACGCAAGTATCGTATCGTTGATTTCCTACGGGAAAAAGGAATAGAGGTTTCGCTGGATGAGGTCACCGAGTTGGCCGGCGGAGAGGTGATTGCGCGACCGCATTTTGCACAGGTGATGTTACGGCACGGCTATGTATCTTCGATACGTGAGGCATTTGACCGCTATTTGGACACTGATGAATATCAGCGTATCGAGCGTTTCAAAGCGTCTGCGGCAGAGTGTATTGAGGTGATTCATCAAGGTGGCGGAAAGGCAGTGCTCGCGCATCCGTATCAGCTTGGAATGCCGGATGATGCTTTGGAGCAGATGATCGCTCGGCTCAAAGCGGAAGGTTTGGACGGAATTGAATGCTATTATCCGCAGCATACACCAGAAATGACCCAGCGATATCTGGAGTTCGCGCAAAAGTATGCGTTATATGTCTCAGGCGGCAGTGATTTTCATGGGGAAGCAGTACATCCAGACAATTTGTTAAAGCCAATTCCGCTGGATATATCTTGGCTGTTAGGGTCTGATACATAAATCCTTCAAATGCAGGGTTTAAACCGGTAAGTGCAGAAGCACTTACCGGTTTTTTGCTGCTTTATTTCCATATATGCTCTTGACAGAAAAATATAATCCATAATACGCTAAGGAAATAGAAAATATGGTCGATATATTATGATAAACATATTTGGTACTTGGGGGAGGCAATGACAGATTGGAAAAATCACGCGGCAAAAAAGAGCCTCAAAAAAGGAAAATAGATTTCAAACTGCTTGCTATCTTAATTGCTATCACCTGTTTGCTGCTCTTCTGTATATTTCGGATTATCGTTATCCGCAGCGCAGCCTGCACCTATGTGATGACGGATGGTGAACGATATGAGACGGTGCGGCTGTATCCGGGTTCTGTAGAAGAAGCATGCAGCAAGGCTGGTTTCCGGAATGTAGAGGTCGTGAATCGGAAAGACGATGACGGCATTGTTTATTTGACGCTTAAAGAAGCCTTTGATGTGTCGATCCAGACCAGTGAAGAGACATTGACCGTGCGCACAGCACCCTGCACGGTGGGAGAGCTGTTGGAAGCAAACGGTATCAGTGTGGGCAGCGATGATATCGTTACACCGGATGTGGATGATTGGCTTTCTGACAGCACTCAGGTTACGGTAACACGTGTCAGCTATTCAACGGTGACGGAAACGGAGGATGTACCGTTCTCGGTCGAAGTACAATATGACAGTCAAATGCTCAAGGGGCAGCAGGAAATTGCCCGATACGGTGAAAACGGAGAAAAAAGCCTGGAATACCGTGTAGAAGAGCATGACGGGGAAGAAGTTTCCCGTGAGCTGGTCAAGGAGGAAGAAGTAAAGGCACCAATCAATTGTATTGTCAAGCAGGGAATCCGCATTGCACAGAGCACACAGGAGAAGCAGGCGGTTTCGGAGGAGTCGAAAACAACGGCAGCAAGCAGCCAGACCTTACCGTCAAGTCAGCCGGAAAGCGAAAGCACCGGGGAGCTGTCTACCGCAGGCCGTTCACAGGTTTGGTCTGTCCCAGCAGGAATTACTGACGATACAGAGAATAAAATCATTACAGCCGGTGACGGCTCAAGCTATGAGTATACAGCGGTGATTGATGTAACAGCCACTGCCTATCATCGGGTGGAGGACGGCGGTGAGATCACTGCATCCGGCACGGTGACGCAATACGGGACGATTGCGGTGGATCCGCGTGTGATTCCGTTGGGCAGTAGGCTCTATGTTGTATCAGATGGGGGCGATCAATCGTGGTCCTATGGGCCGGGGTTGGCAGAGGATACCGGCGGTTTGATTAAGGGCACAAAGATTGATTTGTTTTTCATGACAGGCGATGAAGCGAATGATTTTGGCATTCGCCCGGCCAAGGTATATATTTTAAAAGATTGATGGATTGTCTTAATTGTTATTCAGCATGGTCGATACTAACAATAGCAATCCGGACAAGGGTTGCAAATGCTAAGGGAGGTGGCTTGAATGATGGATAGCATCGCCGCAATGTCTGTGAATATGCATACGGCACAGCTTCAGCAGAGTGTTTCGATTTCTGTGGCGAAGAAAGCAATGGATTCTACAGAATTGGCAGCACAGGAGCTGTTGCAGATGCTTCCGGATACTTCCGGCAGAGGACAGGTCATTGACACATATGCATAAAAAAGAACGGCACATTCAGTGCCGTTCTTTTTTTTGACTTTAGGGTGTATTCGCTGTCTTGACTGCGGTTTCGCCTTCCGTGGGCAAATCTTCCGATATATTCTCTGGGAATTCAATTTCCTCTACTTCATCTGAGGTATCGCCAATCTGACGATACAGTGTGGTGCAATCCGAAGAGATGAAATAGGTGCCCATCAGGGAGTTGGTTCCAACCGAGTTCTTTCCGTATACGTACACTGTCAGACACGCCTTGCCGTCGACCATGACAAAACCGGGGCCGGGCTTGAGGCTGTATTCCGACATAGATTCGCCAGGCAGCCCAATCTCAGCCGGTGTGACAGTACTCATCATCGCTTTGGCGCCGGAGAACGAAAGGAATGTACCGGCTTCCTGAAGGGAAGTGACGAAGTCCTCGCCTGCAATCTTGTCCAGCGTAATCAGGCAGCTGGTGGGCGTCCAGTCGATGCGCACACGGAATTGCATTTGCGTATCGTATTCATAATCGGAATAAGGGAGAAGCGTGGATTCTGCAGAGGAGTCCTCTTCACCCTCTCCTTCTTCCGTATCTTCGCTCTCTGCATCTGTTTCCGTCGAGGCGGTTGCTGTGGCCTTGGTTTGCGGCGCGCCGTTGCTGTCGGTCGCCACAGCCTGCCGAATCAGAGTAACCGAACCTGCGTTGCTATCAAAGGACGGTTCATCCTTGCCCTCAGTGTGAAGGGCGATATCCTCACCTTCCAAAAGCTCGACATACGACTTGGCAATGGACGCGGGCTCGCCTTCCGTAAATTGCTGATAATCGTAAGAAAGATAGTTTTGCACTTCTTCGGTGCCAGTGGTTTGTGCTGCATCGTCTTCATCCGTGGTATCTTGCCCGTCGGTCTCTTCCGATGCGTTTTGCTCTCCGTTCTCTCCTGATGCATTCGGGCTAAGCGTCGCTACCAGACGTCCGCCGGTATCATCGTTGAGAAACTGTTCAATAGAAGGAATGGTATCGCCTTCAAACGTATAGTAAGCGAGAGATTCATCGCCCGACTCGCCTTTGTCGCCGCAGCCAGTCAGCAGCGTGCACAGGATCAGGCAAAACAATAATCCTTGTTTTTTCATTCGCACTCATCAATTCTCCTTTGAAATGATTTGTATAATAATAGTACATGTTTTTACATGGAAACGCAAGGGAAAACCTGTAAAAAAACCTCATATTGAGAAAAAGGCAGGGATAAAGAAAAAAATAAGGAAAAATCGAAAACGGTCGTTAACTAAAACCAGATTTTGACGATATATGAAATATCATGCTTTTAAAGTTAAGTCAAAAAAGGATGGGTATGAAATGAAAAGTGTGAAAGGAAAAATATTACTTGGCATGGGTGCCACAATAGTAATAGGCATGTTGGTTGTTGGTATTGTCAGTATAGTGCTGAGTCTGCAAAGCTCGCATTCACTGTTGAAGACTGCTATGCAGGGAACGGCAGAAATCGCGGCGGGCCGTGTGCAATATGAATTGACTTCTTATATTCAGATTGCTACTGCGGCAGGACAGAACCAGGTCTTGGGCAGTGATGAAGTTCCTCTGGATGAAAAGGAGGAGTACATCAATCAATTAGCGACGAACAATAATATGACGCGCGGCAATCTGCTTGATTTGGATGGCAACAGCTATTTTGACGGAAACAACTATTCGGATCGTGAGTATTTCCAGCGGGCTGTGGCTGGTGAAAGTTTTGTTTCGACGCCGACGTTGAGCAAGGTGACAGGCGAGCTTTCTATTTTGGTTGCGGCTCCGGTGTATCGAGATGGTGACGGAAGAAACGATATTGTAGGCGTTGTGTACTTCGTTCCGGAAGAAACTTTCCTCAATAATATTATGACGTCTATTGATGTCAGCCAAAACAGCGAAGCGTTTATGTTGGATAAGACCGGTACTACCATTGCAGATATTACGATGGATACAGTCGCAAGTCAGAATATTGAAGAAGAGGCTCAGTCGGATTCTTCATTAAAGCAGTTGGCTATTTACGCGGCTGATATGCGGGCAGGCAATAGCGGTGTAGGTAAATATAAGATCAATGGTACTACAAAATTATTGGCATATGCACCTATTAGTGATACGGATGGATGGAGCATAGGTGTTGCGGCTCCGGAAAGTGATTTCATGGGTGCGGTTTACCGTGCAGCTATCATCATTTGTATTTTGATCGTTGTAGTTGTTTTGATTGGCGTATTTGTTGCGATTCGTATGGCAACTTCGATCGGCAGACCGATTCAGCTTTGCGCAGATCGTATTCACAAGCTGAGCGAAGGTGATCTGAGTTCTCCGGTTCCGGAAATTAAAACCAAAGATGAAACCGGCAGATTGGCGCAACAGACTGTTATCATCGTCAAGAGTTTGCAGGACTTGATTGGCGACATTGGTTATCTGCTTGGCGAAATGGCGCGTGGCAATTTCAATGTTCGTTCCCGTGATTACAACTATTACATTGGCGATTACGAGCAGTTATTGTTGCATGTGCGCGGTATCAATAAGGAATTGAGCAATACGCTGGCGCAGATCAATACTGCATCGGCACAGGTCTCTGCGGGTGCAGAGCAAGTTTCCTCTGGTGCGCAGTCGTTGGCGCAGGGCGCAACGGAACAGGCGAGTGCGGTTGAGGAGCTTTCGGCGACGATCAACGATATTTCGACGGATAGTCAGCGGACAGCTCAGCTTGCACTTCAGGCAAAAACGGCAGCAGATAATGCGGGTGAGGAGCTGCAAACAAGCAGTGAATATATTGCAACACTTGGCAATGCTATGAGCAATATTTCCGAATCTTCGCAGGAAATCAGCAAGATCATTTCGACGATTGAGAATATTGCATTCCAGACCAATATTCTGGCACTCAATGCAGCAGTAGAGGCGGCACGTGCAGGCACTGCGGGCAAGGGTTTTGCAGTTGTTGCGGATGAAGTTCGCAATCTGGCGCATAAGTCGGATCAGGCAGCTAAGGCTACGAAGGATCTGATTGAGAAATCTATCAACGCGGTTAATGAAGGCGTTGACATGATGCAGAAGGTAAGCGAAGCCGTTGGCAGCGTAATGGAATCGGCTGGTGTGGCAGTATCCGGTATGGATGAGGTTGCGGATGCGGTTCAGCGTGAAACTGACTCGATTGTCCAGATCACGCAAGGTATTGACCAGATCTCCAGCGTTGTACAGACCAATTCCGCGACTGCGGAAGAGTCTGCGGCAGCAAGTGAAGAACTTTCCGGTCAGTCTGAGATGCTCAAAAACCTGATCGCTGGCTTCCAGCTGCGGCAGGAATAATAGTATAAGTACAAACAAGCTCCCGTCGATTTAGACGGGGCTTGTTTTTTTGCCTTATTTTTCTGTCGCTCTGGACGATATAATTTATATGGATTCTAAGAGGATAGGAAGGAGATGGCGTTTCAGATGAAACAGGCATGGAGAAGATTGATAGCGCTGGTTTTATCGGCGCTTGTTTTGGTTCCTCCCGCGGCGTTGGCAGGCGATGAGGGAGAAGACCTAACGAATGGTGTTGCTGTCAAATTTACACAAAAGTCATCATTTACTGTGGATCCGGCAGATGAATCCGTTTTCGTTGGAGCCAATGACACGCAGGATTTCAAAATTACTTTGGACGAAGGACGAAGGCTGGATAAGGTTACGTTTGAAGTGGCGACCAGTGCTATGCCAGACAAGAAAGAATCTGTTGAATTGGATAGTACTCATCTGGAGGGGACCGCAAAAGGCGTTTCTATTAAAATGAATGCATGGCCGGAGCGGTCGCGTAACTTCACACTGACTGTCTCTACTAATGCATTGTCTGGATTGTTTGATGCCAGCATCAACTGCCAAAGCACTTCCGAAGGATATAACGTGCGCATTCACGAGGAATCCGGGAATGCGAAAGTGAACGGAAATGAAGATGGTGAAGTCAATCGCGGCAAAGAGGTTTCACTGAGCGTTGTTCCGGAGGACGGATATCGTCTTAAAAGTCTAATAATAAAATACGGTACGGTAACAGAGACTCTGACGGCGGGCAATACCAATTGGAATGGTCTGAATGTGAAATGGAACGCTGAAGAGGAAAGTACAGTTTCAGGAGAACTGTATGCCGATCTGGATGTAGAAGCTGTTGTGGAAGAAATCCCCATCGTCTATGAACTGACGGTAGATGTGGATGATGGCTTGGAGTTGGAGAGGCCGAGCAGCCGTGTGACCAGTGTCGGGCAAGGTGAAACTTGCGAAGTGCGAGTCAGTACGCGTCCGGGCTATATCATCAGTGATTTCACTGTTCAGTATGGAAAAAGCTATGCGAGCTGGGCAACAGGACAGACTTTTCTGGTAATGGGTAATGACAGAGTACAGGTTCGCGAAAAATCAGGCGAGGTCTGGTTTATTCTTCCGGAAATGTACTCGGATACCAATATATATTTTACGTCGGATTATGATCCGGATAATATTCCGATCGAGATCGATGAGGGCACACGCATTAACATTGATACCAACTGCGGTGAAACGGTAGCGCGTGGTGATGATGTGGAGTTTTATATCAGCACCACTTCTGACCGATACTCTGTCAAAAAAATTACGCTTACCATTGGTGATAGCTCGGGTTCTGCCGAGCCGGAGGATGGCGAAATCCGCGTAGGCAACAAGAATTACGAGATTGAGGATTTGGGTGACGGAGAATATGCGGTATACGTGGATAATGTCACGGAACCGGTGACAATATATGCAACTTCGTCAGGATCGAGTTCGGTTTCTAGACCATATCTTACCATTAATTCTTCCAGCCATATGAAGATCACCAAGAGTGTTTCTTCCAGTAGAATTGATGCAGGGGATGATGTAACATTCTACTTTACGCCGGATACGAATTATCAAATTGACGAAATCACAGTAAAAATCGGCAGCAATAGCCGAACAGTTGGGGCAGAAAAAACCTCAATCCGTGTCGGCAGCACGACCTATCAGATGAGCCGCAACTCAAATGGTGTGGTTTCCGTTTATTTGACGGATATTGATGAGAACGTGACGGTTTCGGGACGGGCGTATTATTCTAAGGATCCGGTTACACCGACCAATACAATACGGTTGAATACGTCCAGCCGCAGCGCATTTATGAACGGCTATTCTGATGGTACATTTCGACCGGAAAACTATATGACACGCGCGGAAGCGGTGGTCATGTTGTATCGCTTGAGTACAGTCAATGTCGAAAATGACTCATCGCAAAGTGTGTATCAGGATGTACCATGGGGCATGTGGTGCGCACAGGAAGTCAACGCTTTTGCAAATGCAGGAATTACTGACCGAACCACATATTTTTATCCAGATCAATATATTACACGTGCTGAACTGACGGAGATGCTTTATCGTTTGTCTGGATCTCCGAGCGTGAGCAGTAGTACTGCGACGCGTTTCAGCGATATCAGCGGAACATCGAGCAGCGATGCAATCCGTTATGCATCATCCGCAGGGTGGATCAACGGCTATTCTGATGGAACTTTCCGGCCTTATGCGTACATTGTGCGCAGTGAGGTTGCGACCATGATGACCCGGGTGCTGAACCGGACAACGGGCGGCGGTGGCGTTTACTATAAGGACGTGCCCTACTCATATTGGGCATATCGTTATATTCAGCTTGCATCTTCTTATGTATAGTGCAAGAGCGGGTTCGGTGAAAGCCGGACCCGCTTTTTCTCCCGCAGGGAATCAAGGAATGTTGGGAAAGCAATATTTTCCACATTGAAAAAACCCGTATACTTCATACAATTTACAAAATTGATGAATCATATGCTGTTTTTGCAATTCAAAATTTCAAAATACAATTAAATTGCTCGGAATAGCATATGTTAAATGCTCAAAATGATAGGAAAAGGTGCAAAATTGCTTTTATTGTGAAAAATGCCGAGTAGGGCTATAAAAATATGTCGAAAGTGATTGAAAAAATCAACAAATTATAGTACAATATAAAAAAATCTTTAGGTTGCGCAAATTGCGCTGATACGGGAGGTCCGATTATATGAATTCAATAACTAGTAACTCGCTTCTGATGATGGAGCGCTCCATGGACTTCTTGTGGACCAAGCAGACGGCGATTTTAGATAATCTCGCTAATGTGGAGACACCAAACTATAAAACCAAATATGTCACCTTTGAAGAGACATTCCGGTCGCGCTTGCAGGCTGCGGCGAACGGCAATGCATCTGATATGCGGGATGCGTTGGAAAATGCACAGGCTACGGTGCATGTTGCGGACAACGAAACCGCCCGTATGGATGGAAATGGTGTGGATGCGACAGAGCAGAGCATCGAACTGGCCAGAAACGCTTTACAGCAGCAGCACGTAATGAATGCGATTTCTACGGATCTTTCGCTGATTCGTGCCGCAATTCGTGGACAATAAGGGAAGGAGTAAAAGGTCATGGCATTCTTAAGTTCAATGAACATTACCGGTTCTGCGCTGACAGCGCAGCAGCTGCGGTTAGATGTTATTTCGGAAAATGTTGCAAACATCAATACCACACGTGTTGAGGGTGGAGAAGGCCCTTATCAACGTAAGATGGTGGTTATGGAAGCCGACGGAGGTCGGAATACATTTCGTGAGGTGCTCGCTCAAGCGGCGGGTAATGTTCCCGCGGAAACATATAATTTGTCACAAGCGGGCGGTGTCCGCGTCACGCAGATCGTGGAGGATACCAGCCCGTTTAAGTTGCAATATGACCCGACACATCCGGATGCAAATGCAGAGGGATATGTTGAAATGCCCAATGTGGATCTGGTCAAGGAAGTAACGGATGCCATGGCGGCTACGCAGGCCTATTCGGCAAATGTTACTGCGTTCAATACCTTGAAAACGGTTGCCACGCGGGCACTTGATATCGGTAGATAACTGTAAATAAATAAGGAGGCAAAGAACATGGCGACAATTGGTTCGATACAGCCTTTGTGGGATACGATTTCTCTGGATAAAACGAACACAAAAGAGAATACCGCTTCTTCGCAGAATGGCTTTCCGGTGTTTGCGGATGTATTTCAGAATGCGATCAATAACGTAAAGCAAACAGATGCAGAGTACAGCGAGGCGCAGTACTTGTTGGCGACAGGTCAGCTGGACAATCCGGCTGTAGCTACCATTGCTGGCACGAAAGCGACGCTTTCTGTTCAGTTGCTCGCGGAATTGAGAAATAAAGCACTGGATGCCTATAGCGAAATTTCACGCATGAGCATTTAATCGTGCAACTGCGAACCCTCTGAAATGAGGGAAACTCTGGGACGAGGCGGAGAAGATTGTGAAAGAGAAATTTCAGAGCGGCCTGAAAAAAGTCAAAGACTTATATGTTGGGGAGCACAAGTCAAAGTATATTAAAATCACCGCGGTCGCATTGATCGTGGTTATTGCTGTTGCTGTTATCCTGGCATTGGTTTTGAATAATCAGCCGTATGAAACACTGGTCACAGGGCTCACGACTGATGAGGCTTCAGCGATTGTGGGCAAGCTAGACGAGTATGGTGCGACGGACTATAAAATAGAGGGCGACACAATCAAGGTGCCGCAGGATCAGGTGACCAACCTGCAAGCCAAGCTGCTGGTAGACGGTTATCCTAAGAGTGGCTTCCTGTACGGTACATATTTGGATAACGTCGGCATGATGTCGAGCGAATCCGATCGGGAAACCCTGAAGAACTACGAGCTGCAGGATCGCATGGCTGCGGTTATCCGTAATTTCTCGGGCGTTAAAAACGCTGTCGTGGATATTACACCCGGTTCGGATCAGCGGTATGTGCTGGACAGCGATAACGCAACGCCTGCAACTGCGGCGGTATTTGTCGAGATGCAGGACGGCGGTGCTCTGCCGGACAGCTATGTGGATGCGATCGGCAACTTTGTTGCGCACAGTGTGCAGGGGTTGGATTTCGAAAGCGTAACGATCACAGACTCCATTGGCAACAGCTATACCCCCGGCAGCACGGATACTTCGACGGCGTCCGCGTCGGATCTGAAGCTGCGTTTGGAGAATCAGGTCAACAACCGTGTCCGTAATGAAGTGTTGCAGGCGCTTAGCCCGATTTATGGCGCGGATAATGTACGGGTCAGCGTGACCAGTACAGTGGATGTCAGCCACCGCGTACAGGAGACGACCGAATATACCACGCCCGAAGGTGCGCCGGATGGCGAAGGCATCATCGGTCATCGCGAATACGATCAGGAACTGGTGCGCGGTGAGGATGCCGCAAACGGCGGCACGGTCGGTACCACGACCAATGCAGATATCCCGACTTATATGGAATCGGAGAATGCAGTAAATGGTGACGAGCAGTATCTGAAAAACAGCGGTACGGAGGATATGAATGTCAATACCTCGACGCAGCAGAGTGAGCAGAACTTTGGTGTGGTAACCGATGTGATGATTGCGGTCACTATCAATCAGGACACAGCCGGCAATGTTGGCACGGCGCAGCTCATCAGTCACATCGCGCGCGCGGCCGGTATTTCTACCGATCAGCAAGCGGACAAGATCAATGTGCTGGTAGCACCGTTCTACAATCCGGATGCGGAGAACGCTACGACCACGCCGCTCCTGCCGGGTCTGCAGATTCCTAAGCGGGCGCTGTATGTCGGCGCAGGCGTATTTGGACTGCTGTTGCTGCTCATTGTTCTGCTGGTCATCCGTTCCAAGCGCCGCAAGAAGGCAGAGGAATTGCTGCTTGCTCAGCAGGCTGAGGAGCTTGCAGCGCAAGAGGCGCTGGCTGCCGAGCAGGCGAAGGAGCAGATCGATAATGTTCTGGAGATCAAGAATGAAAAGAGTATGGAGCTGAAACAGGAGATTCGCAAGTTTACGGAGGAGAATCCGGAAATTGCGGCTCAGATGATCCGTACATGGCTCAGAGGGGAGGGTGCAAATGGCTGAGCAGGAGTTGACACCCGCACAAAAAGCGGCAACCGTGATCGTTGCCATTGGCACGGAAAAAGCATCCCGGATTTATCAATACATGAATTCGGATGAACTCGAACAGCTGACCATTGAGGTTGCAAAGCTTGGTTATATTGATCCGGAACAAACGGAGCAGGTGCTGGAAGACTTTTATCAGATGTGCCTGACCAACAAGGCTATTACCGAGGGCGGTATGGAATATGCCCGTTCGGTACTGCAAAAGGCCTTTGGCGATCAGGCGGCCGAGCAGCTGCTGAGCAAGGTGACCAAGGCACTGAGCAACCGTTCGTTCTCGTTCCTCAACAAGACGGACGCAAAGACATTGCTTTCTACATTGCAGCATGAGCGTGCGCAGACCATTGCGCTGGTGCTGTCGTATGTTGATCCCGATAAGGCGGCGGCGGTTCTGGAAGAGTTGCCGCCGAAGAAGAAGCTGCGCGTGGTAAAGAGCATCGCGCGCATGGAGAGTGCATCCCCGACGGCGGTCAAGATGATCGAGGACGAATTGCAGAAGAAGTTCTCCAGCCTTATTGTCACGGAGAATGTGCAGATCGGTGGTCTGGATCATATTGCTGCGATTATGAACAATTTGGAGCGTTCGAGCGAAAAGGCAATTTTCGACGGCTTGGAAAAAAACGATGGTACGCTGGCCGAGGAGATTCGCAAGCGTATGTTCGTATTCGAGGATATCGTACATATGGACGACCGTTCGGTACAGCGTTTTGTCCGCGATTGCGATATGCGCGATATTGTTCTGGCGCTCAAGGGCGCCAACAAGGATGTCGCCAACAAGCTGTTTACCAACATGTCTACCCGTATGCGTCAGAATATCGAGGAAGATCTCGAAATTACGACCAATGTGCGTATTCGTGACGTGGAAGAGGCACAGCAGCGTATTGTTGGTATCATTCGTGATTTGGAAGAGCGCAATGAAATCATTATTCTGAAGGGCGGAAAGGATGAGATCATTGCCTAGTATTCTGAAGTATTTCATGAAACCGAAGGCTGAAGAATACGAGCTGCCGGATGAGGAACAACTGGTCAGCCAGTTGGAGGAGATGATCCGCCTCAAAGAAAGCGTTCCCAGCGAGGGAGCGGACGGTGGAAAGCCTGCGCAGGAAGCGAAAGCAGTGCATACTGCTGAAGCGGAAGCGCAGGAGGAGGAAATACAGGAGCCGGAAAGCGGCAGCTTTGAGCGGGCGCTTTCGATGGCGCAGGCACAGGCAGATGAATTGATCCGGAATGCGCAGGCGCAGGCTGAGCATATCATAGAGCAGGCGAAGCAGGCTGCCGAAGCAGAGGTGGCAAGAATCCACCAACAGGCATCGGAAGAAGGCTATAACCAGGGCTATGTGGAAGGCCAGCGCAAAGGACAGCAAGAGGCATCCGCCGCGATGCACAAAGCGGCACAGGAATCTGTGGAGGCAGTGCAGCGGTTTCTCACGCAGGCAAGCAATATGCGTGATGAGAAGATAGATAAGCTGAGTGGCGAACTGCTGGATGTTGCGGTGACGGTGGCGGAAAAGGTGATTCACGTCAGCTTGAAAAGCAGCGAAGAGATCATCAAACGCATGATCGTTGCGGCAACGGAAAAACTGAAGCGCCGCGAATGGGTGCAGATATACGTTGCAGACTGCGATGTAAAGGGTGTCGCGCAAAGT
Organism: uncultured Agathobaculum sp.; assembly: GCF_963927765.1. Classification (NCBI taxonomy): domain Bacteria; kingdom Bacillati; phylum Bacillota; class Clostridia; order Eubacteriales; family Butyricicoccaceae; genus Agathobaculum; species uncultured Agathobaculum sp. The sequence goes on from NZ_CAWVCU010000109.1 coordinate 26,792, forward strand.
GATCCATCCCTGTCTGCGGCGCTGTCCAGTTTATCTGATCATATCAAGATCGTACCCATGCGGGATGCCGAATCAGGAACCTGCATTGTGGAAATGCCGGATGAGATCATTGATGCAAGTGCGTCAACGCAGCTTGAAAATATCCGTTCGGTTATCCATGAGAACTTTTCATAGCCTGTTCGGGGAGAAAACCTATGTTTGAGCAAGTCATTCAACAAATTAAAGACGGCGATATGCTGAGCCGCACCGGCAAAATCGAGAACATTGTCGGTATGTCGATCGAGGCATCGGGTGGCCGCGGGGCAATCGGTGATATTTGCCGTATCTACTCGGCAGAGTCGAACAGCCAAGTGCTGGCTGAGGTGGTTGGCTTCAAAAGCGACCGTATGCTGCTTATGCCGTATCAAAATATGAATGGACTTGCACCCGGCAGCTTTGTCCGCAATACCGGACGTCGCCTACGGTTACAGGTAGGGGATTTTCTCCGCGGGAGAATCATCAATGCGATGGGGAAACCCATTGACGGGCTGGAGCCCTTCCCAGAAGGGGACAGTTATTATGTGGACAGCCCATATATCAACCCGTTGACGCGTCCGCCGATTCGGGAGCGTGTGGACTTTGGCGTGCGCGCGATTGATTCCACGCTGACGATCGGCAAAGGACAGCGTATCGGTATCTTTGCAGGTTCCGGCGTTGGTAAATCCACGCTGATGGGCATGATTGCGAAAAACGTCAAAACGGATATCAACGTGATTGCGTTGGTGGGTGAACGTGGACGCGAGGTGCTGGAATTCGTTCAGAAAGATCTGGGCGAGGAAGGCATGCGACGTTCGGTTTTGGTGGTTGCGACTTCTGACCAGCCTGCCATGCTGCGTATGAAATGCCCGTCGGTTGCGACGGCTATCGCGGAGTATTTCCGGGATCAGGGAAAAGATGTTTTGCTGATGATGGATTCGCTGACGCGTTTTGCCATGGCGCAGCGTGAAATCGGCCTTGCGGTCGGTGAACCGCCGGTGGCACGCGGCTATACGCCGTCCATTTATGCAGAGCTTCCCAAATTGCTAGAGCGAAGCGGTAACTTTGAGCGCGGTTCCATCACCGGTGTTTATACCGTGCTGGTGGAGGGCGACGACACCAATGAGCCGATTGCCGATACCGTCCGCGGTATTCTGGATGGACATATTGTTTTATCGCGTAAGCTCGCGAATGCAAACCATTTTCCGGCGATCGACGTGTCGGCCAGTATTTCCCGTTTGATGGTTGAAATCGTTTCTCCCAAACATAGGGAACTGGCCAGCAAATTGCGTGATATTTTGAGCGTCTATGAAAAAAACGAGGATTTGTTGTCCATCGGCGCTTATAAAGCGGGAACAAATCCACGTCTGGATTACGCAATCTCAAAGATTGATCAGATCAATGCGTTCCTGATGCAGGGCATCAATGAATCGTTCAGCTATGACGACAGCCTGCACCAGTTGGAGACGATTTTACAGTAATTCATGAAGGAATGCGAAAGCAAAGGAGATGATTCCAATGAAGAAGTTCCGTTTTTCCATGGAAACAGTTCTGCACTATCGGGAACAGCTTCTGGATACGCTCCGTATCGAGCATGCGGCTGCCATTGCGCGTGTACGCGAACAGGAAGCGGTTGTCGCAGCGTTGCAGCAGCGGTTTGACGAAGTTAATCAGGAATATCGAGAGAAAAAGCAGCAGGGCATGACGATTGCAGACGCCGTCGGCTATGACCTGATGTTGCAGGTACAGGAAAAGGAAATCCAAAAGGCACAGGAAACGCTGGCTTTACGCAAAAGAGAAGAAGAAAGCAAGCGGAATGAAGTGATCCGTGCCAAAACGGATAAAGCGACCATTGAAAAACTCAAAGAGAAGAAATGGCAGCTTTATCAAAAATCCGTGCAGAAAAGTGAAGAACAGTTTATTGATGAGTTTGTATCCAACGCCCGTGTGATGGCAGGCGCAGCGGTCCATTAAATGGGCGTTGCGGGCGTTGTCACAAAGCCGCGCCTGTCCTTATCCTTAGGTGAAAGGAGGTGAGAGAGAAATGAATATGGAGCAGATCAACATGATGATGCAGATGATCATGCAGCAAGGTCAGGTGTCTGGTTCCAACACTGGCAAGGATTCGAATGGGGATTCTTTTCAGGACATGATGTCGCAGAAGCAAGACGCGGTATCGTCCAATAAACCCAGTTCGAACGATCAGCAGACACAGTCGAAACCGGCGCAGAATGACAAAACGCAGCAGACCGATCAGCAAACTCCGCAGGAGAATGTCCCGGAAGTTTCCGATGATGTGCGGCAGGCTATGGCGGCTTTGTTACTCCAGCCATATGTGGTGCAGGATGTTGCAGTGCAGCAGACCGCGCAGGAGAATGTGGATATGGTAGCCACAATGCCTACAGTGGACGCAGCAGTCGCTCAGACCGTGCAAACCGCAGTGGCAGGCGAGACGATGGCTCCCGCAGTACAGCAGGAGGCAGCGCAGCCGACCGTGCAAGTCCCGCAGCAGGCAGCGCCTGAGCAGATGCAGACCGCTCCCGAGGTCACGGCACCGCAGGAGGGCGTGCAGCAGCAAGGTTTGCAGAATGCATCGGCACAGACTGAGCAGCAATCGACCGGAGAGGCCGCTACCGAACAGAAAATGGTAGAAGTAGACCAGCCGGACGATCAATCTGTTGTTGTGACGAAGCAGGAGCAGCCTTTGTTCCGTGATGTGGAGACCGTACCCGTCAAGGTGGGCGATGCTACGCCGACGGTCGACGTCAATGCACCGGATATGGAGAAGCAGCTTGCAGATACCATTCAGGCAAAGCTGAATACCGTGGGTGACAAGGTGCAGATCCAATTGCAGCCGGAAAACCTCGGTCATATCACAATCGAACTAGTGCAGCATGGCGGCAAAATGGGCTTGGTGATTTTTGCGGATAATGCAAAGACCACTTCGCTGCTGGCGCAGCATGCAGGCAATCTGGGCGCGTTGCTGGAAGACCGTACCGGCCAGACAGTGCATGTTCAGGTGCAGCAGCAGGAGCCGGAGCAGCCGCAGTATGATGGACACAACCAGCAGAACCGGCAGCAGCAGGAAGAGCAATCCCATCCGAAGCAGAGCAAAGCGGAGCAAGACAGTTTTCTGGGTCAACTGCGCCTAGGGCTTTATCAACTCGATGCGGTTTGATGAAAGGAAGTGAGAAAGTATAATGAGCTATATGAGCGATTTGTTTACTCCTACGATAGCGAGAACCTCTAATCAGAACACAAATGCTTATAATAACAGTAAGCAGACAAACAAAGCCTCGGATGCAGATACGGATAATAATGTCGGTTATTTGAAGGATAGCAGCGCGGATAATCTGACGCTGACGATGGAGGACTTTCTTCAGATGATGATTGTCCAGTTCCAGAATCAGGATATTGATAATCCGGCGTCTACAAGCGATATGATGAATCAGCTGCTTTCGATGTCGACGATTCAGTCTATGGCAACCATGACGGACGCGGCGACGATGTCCTATGCGGCTTCTCTGGTTGGCAAGACGGTTACGATTGGTGAATACACCAGCGGCACCGGCTTGAACGAAATTGTCGGTGAAGTAACCGGTACGGGAACGTATAACGGCGAACAGGTCATTTTTGTGAATGGTAAGTCGTATTCACTCAGCTCCATTATGGCGGTTGGTAAATTGCCGGAGGAAGAAGACGGAGGAGACACGGATCTGCCTGATCCGGATAACCCGGATCCTGATTTTGGGGTTGACCCGGACAAACAGCTTCCCGATCCTTTGAACGCGGAGTGAATCCGGGTAGGAAAGATGGCGATAAAAAATGATTGACCGAATTAGTGGAAGCAGTTCATTAGGCCAACCATTACAACAGACAGCGCAGACCTCAGCAGGTACTTTTGGTGATCTGCTTCGGCAGCGAATGGAGCAGCTCGGCACGGCGCAGCAAACAACGCCGACCGTGGAGTTTTCCAAGCATGCGCAACAGCGCGCAGAGGAGCGGGGTATCGAGATGACCGACGATCTGATGAGTCAGCTGGCGCATTCTGTTGGTAAGGCGCAGGAAAAAGGCGCCAAGAATATTTTGGTGCTGGATGCAGGGCGTGCGTTTATTGTAAACGTGCCGCAAAGTAAAGTGATTACAGCCATTTCACAAGATGAAATGCGCGACAATGTATTTACCAATATAGACGGTGCTGTTCTTCTTCGGTAAGAAAGCAGGTCCTTTTTAGGGTGCTTTGGAAGCTTGTCCGTATGACGGCTGCCGACCGCACCGTATGAATTGGAAGGAGCAAATATAACTTATGACAGGTTCTATGTACGCTGCAATTGCGGGTTTGCAGACCCACATGCAGAAAATGAATGTAATCGGCAACAACATTGCCAATGCCAATACATATGGCTTTAAGCCGGGCGTTACTTCGTTCAGCGAGTCTATGTATACTTCGATCAGCAACAGTACGGCGGGCGGTACCCAGTATGGTGGTACCAACGCATCTCAGATCGGCTACGGCTCTCAGGTTGCTTCCATCGATTTGAACATGAGCGGTGGTACTTATGCGCCGACCGGTATCAATTCCAACCTCTATTTGAATGGCAATGGTTTCTTTATGGTTGGTCCGAAGCCGGATGAGGATGTTGGTTATGAGCCGGATCCGAATAATCTGACGCTCAAGCGAGTTGGTAATTTCTTCTTAGATTCGGATGGTTATCTGGTCGATAACAATGGTTATTGTGTCTATGGCTTTATGCCGCAGGGCGATGCAAACGGCAACTTGTCCAAAGATGCAGATGGAAATGTCCAATGGGATACCTGCCTGCGTCCGATTCGTTTGCCGGTTTCTGCACCAGCGAGCGATGCTAATACAGGCGTTAAAGAAGGCGGTGCGTTGTATCCGACGTTAAATCCCGACGATAACACACTGACATGGCCGGATGTTGATGGCACAGCTGCTGATGAAGACAAGCGCGTAAATGTACAAAGCGTTAACCTGAGTGTTGATAAAAATGGTGTTATCACCGCAGTAACGCAGGATAATCAGGCGGTTACTGTTGGTATTATTCCGATCGGCAGCGTTATTAACCCGAATGGCCTTACCAAGGAAAGCGATGGCTATTATAGGGCTGGCAACAACGCAGGCGACGTTGTAGTGGGTACTTGTGGCGGTACCGTCGTAGGTGCACTCAATAATAATACTGACGTAGACGATACCGAAAGGATTGTACTCACCGGTGCTGGAAAGACCCAGATCCTGTCGGGTGGCTTGGAGTCCTCCAAGACGGACGTTGCAACGGAATTTGCTGATCTGATCACGACACAGCGCGGTTTCCAGGCAAATACCAAGATCATTACTGTAACAGATGAAATGTTGTCCGATCTGGTTAGTATGAAGCGTTAATGATTCTCTTGTGAGATATATCGCGTAAATGAAGGCGGCCGGGGGCGCGTATTGCGCCCCCCCCAAAGCCTGAAATCTTCTGAAGTGGGGAAAGGTGAACGACATGATCCGGTTGACAAAACTGAACAGAGAACCATTTTTATTGAACCATATGCAGATTGAGACAATTGAAATGATTCCTGAAACTAAAATCATTATGATGAACCATGATTATTATATCGTACGGGAAACGCCGGAGGCAGTGGTTCGCCAGATTGAAAACTACACCGCACGCGTGCGGGATATTTACCGTGAAATCACGATCTCCGATAAACGCGGAGACTTAATATAGATACAACTGCATTCTGACAGCTCGTCTTTGGACGGATTCAGATTGGGGGACGTGTAAGAAATGAATTTAACATTTATTTTGGGTATCGTTGGCGGCATTATTTTGCTTGTTTTAGGTATGTCAATCGGCGGCGATCCGGGACCGTTTGACTTTACACAGCTTACCAACTTTGGTGATGCCGCCAGTGTTTTTATTGTTTTGGGTGGTACGTTAGCAACAATTATTGCAGGTCATCCTGGAAAAATGTTGGCAAAATTTCCAAAGCATATTGGAATCATTTTGAACCAGAAAAAATTCAATTCATCGGCTATTATTGACGAGATTGTTGAGTTTGCGCAGATTGCTCGTAAAAATGGTCTTCTGGCACTGGAAGAGCGTGCCAATCAGTTGGAAGATCCGTTTTTCAAGAAAAGCATTATGCTGATCGTGGATGGTAATGATTCCGATAAGGTGCGGGATATGCTGACAAGTGATATCGAGCAGCTGAGCACGCGACATGATGATGTTGCTTCCATGTACGAGAAGGCATCTGCGGCTGCACCGGCTTTCGGTATGGTTGGTACGCTGATCGGTCTGATTAACATGCTGGTTAATATGGATCCGGAAGGCGGTTCCTCCAATATTGGTAAGGATATGGGTGTTGCGTTGATTACTACGTTCTATGGCGTTATTTTGGCTAACCTGGTTTTTAACCCGATTGCCAACAACCTGCGTACCCGAGATGAGGAAGAATGCCTCTGCAGACAGTTGATCGTCGAGGGTGTTATGGCGATCCAGTCTGGTGAAAATCCGAAGTTTATTCGCGAAAAGCTGGAGGGCTATCTGGAGCAGAATGCAACAGGTGGCGGCTCTGAGAAGAAAAAAGGGCGCGGGGGCCGAGGCAAGGAGCAGGAATAAACGCTCTGCCTTGAAAGAAAGAGAAAGGAAGTCGCAGATGTGAAAAGACGGAGAAAGGGTGGGGGCGGAGCTAACTGGCAGGATACATATGGTGATATGGTCACGCTGCTTCTCTGCTTTTTCGTTCTGCTGTATAGTATGTCCACCATCAATGAGACCAAATGGGCGATGATTGTGCAAAGCTTTAAGCGCGAATCTACGTCTGAAACGATGGGTACACCCGGTCAGGGCACTGGTCAGGAAAATGATGATACCAAGGATGCCGAATTGATTTCACAGGCAGACGTCACTGCAGCGCTCAATCAGATTGCAATGGCGCTCAATGAATATAGTGAGAAGAATAATCTGCAGCAGCAGATGTCGATCACACAGGGCGCGGACTATGTTTTTATCACGTTCCGTGACGCCGTATTTTTTGAAGGCGACAGTTATGTGCTGCTGGATTCAGGCAAGCGTATGCTGGATGAGGTGGCAAAAGCGATTGCGCCGCAAAATGAGTTGATCGATGAAATGCGTGTTATGGGACATACCTCGCAAGGCGATCCGTCAAAACCCAATAATCCTACGGTTGACCGTTTTCTTGCCTCCAATCGTGCGGCAACGGTAACGGTGTATTTGCAAGAAAAGAACGTAATTGATCCGGATAAGCTGGTCAGTGTGGGATACGGGCAGTGGCGTCCGATTGCCGGTTTTGATACCGATGCGGAACGGGCTCAGAACCGCCGTGTCGAGATTATGATCACCGGTATGGACGCAGACAGTGCGGAAACCAGCGTAGATCAGTATTTTACGATACGCGAAGGCGAAGCCGAGTAGAGTAAAGAGTAAAAGGATTTGTTATAATGTCTGAAGTTTTATCACAAAGTCAGATCGATGCCCTGCTTGCTGCTGCGCGCAACGGCGACATGGACATGTCATCGACCGAAAAGGATAAATCCGAAGAAAAAAAGTATCCAAAATACGATTTCTATAGCCCGAAAAAATTCACGCGCGATCGCTTGAAGATGATCAGCAGTATTTTTGAAAGCTATGTGCGGATTTTATCCTCCCGGTTGAATGCAATGCTGCACATGTCGTGCGAGTTGGAGGTTGACTCGGTAGAGGAGCAACGGTATTTTGAATTCTCAAATGCCTTGTCAGAGCGGGATGTACTGACACTAGCACAAGATTCATTTGATGATACCGCGGAAAAAGAGCCGATTCTCTTTCATATCACAACAGGCATCATGTTGAGCATGCTTGACCGGTTGCTCGGTGGAGATGGTGAAACCGAGGGAGAAGTGAGTTCGGATTATCAGTATACGGATATTGAATTGCGTCTGTATACCGATCTCATGACGAATTTGATTGACAGCCTGTCCAGTGCGTGGAAAAATTATATTGATCTCAACTTTCGGTTCCAGAGGGTGGAGGTCAATCCCACGCTGGTGCAGCTGATCGGCTTGGAAGAGGCTGTCGTCATTGTTGGTATTACGATCCGTACACCGGTGTGCAACGGTCGCTTCAGTATCGTTTTGCCGGGTACCATGCTCAGTGATGTGTTCGGCCAGATGAATCGGGAGACGGCAAGTATCCGGCAGACCAATCAACATGACAGCGAAGAGATTATGGATTACTTGCGTGGTTCAGATCTGGAGATTACGGCAGAGTTTCAGCATACCACCCTGCGTTTGGAGGATATTTATCATCTGCATGTCGGGGACGTAATCTTCTTGGACCAGCCAAAAGATTCAAAGATCTTCTTGAATATTGGTGGAAAGCGATGGTTCGACGGCAAAATGGGAGTGTTTCAAAAGAATAAGGCGGTGCGGATAGACAATACTTATGTGCTATCCGACATGGAAAATGTGCAGGATGAAGGAGAGAGGCAGTAAGAATGGGATCGAGTGTATTTAGCCCAATGGCGATTGATGCGATTGGGGAAATCTTTAATATCAGTCTGGGTTCCTCTGCGACTGCGGTTTCCAATATGCTTGCACGTCGCGTGGATATTACGACGCCGACGGTAAGCGTGGTATCTGCACAGGATTTCACGCTTGGGGATTTACAGCCGGCAATTGGTGTCAAGATCGACTATGTGGCGGGTCTGAGCGGCAGCAACATCATGTTGCTCAAGCGCAGCGACGTGCGCGCAATCGTTGATATCCTGATGGGCACGACGACCAAGGATGAGGACTTCCAGATCAACGAATTGAACATGAGTGCGATTTGTGAAGTCATGAATCAGATGATGGGTGCGGCTTCCACCGCGATGTCTGATTTTCTTAATCGCATGGTCAATATTTCCACACCGCAAGCGTTTGAAATCGGCAGCTTACATGAATTTGTGGATAAGTATTTCCCGTCAAACGGCATGCTGGTTGTCGTTCGCTTTAAGTTCAGCATTGAGGATGCGGTGGAAAGCGAATTTATGAGTGCGCTCAGCATGGATTTGGTACGCGAGCTGTTAAAAGGCTTTGGTATCGAAGGGGAAGATGTTGGTATGGAAATCGGTCAGGAACCGGAGGTTGTACCCGCTACGCAGCCCGCTGTGGCGGCTGAACCGGAAGAGTCCAATGACAATAGTGGTGCACCCCTGAGTCAGGAGGAAATTGAAAAGTTGCTGGCTCAAAATATGGGTGGGGATCAGGCAGCAGAGTCTACGCCTGAGCCGCAGCCGGCGGCACCGGCAGTAGTGGAGCAGCCCGCGCAGCCGCAAGCAGCGCCGCAGCAAACTCCTTCTGCTATGCCGCAGCAGCCTGTAGCACAAGCACAGCCGCAGCAGGCAGCGGTTCCGCAGCCGATGCAGCAAATGTCGCCGGAAATGCAGCAGCAATATGCGGCGATGGGATATCCGCCGTATGGTATGCAGATGCCCTATCCGCCGATGTACTATATGCCGCCGCAGCAGCAACAGGCGGCGCCGGAGCCAAAAACTATTAAGACATCCAAGCCGGCTATGCCCAAGTTTGAAGAGCGGGCTACCAGCCTGAATGAGGAGCAGGAAGGCAATTTGGATTTGCTGATGTCTGTTCCGGTGGATGTTTCGGTAGAAATCGGCCGCACGCGTCGACGTGTCAAGGATATTTTGAACTACACAAAGGGTTCGCTTGTGGTACTAGATCGCTTGGCAGGTGACCGTGCAGACCTCTACGTCAATGGTAAGTGCATCGCGAAGGGTGATATTGTTGTTGTCGATGACAGCTTTGGATTGCGCATCGCCGAAATTATCGAGCCGCTTGCGCTGGAAGACCTCTAATAAGCAATAATACTTCATATATTATTTTGAAAAATGAAAAGGATGGGATGAACCATGGCAAAGATTTTGTTAGTAGATGATGCAGCTTTCATGCGAATGATGGTAAAGAACACGCTCAA
>NZ_CAWVCU010000110.1:0-41801 GCF_963927765.1 uncultured Agathobaculum sp.
CAACCATCATGACCGATAAGGCCATGGCTGACAAGGTCTATATCGAGCCGCTGACTGTCGAAGCGGTGCAGGAGATCATCAAGAAGGAGCGCCCGGACAGCCTGCTGCCGAACCTCGGCGGTCAGACCGGCCTGAACCTCGCCATGGAGCTGTGCGAGAGCGGCTTCCTCGACAAGATGGGCGTCAAGCTTCTCGGCGCGAACCCGGAGACCATCGCCAAGGCGGAGGATCGCCAGATGTTCAAGGACACGATGGAAAAGATCGGCGAGCCTTGCATCGCGTCCAAGGTGGTGCACTCGGTCGAGGATGCGGTCGAGTTTACCCGTCAAATCGGCCTGCCGGTCATCATCCGTCCGGCGTATACGCTCGGCGGCACGGGCGGCGGCATTGCCTATACGTGGGATCAGCTGCGCGAGATCGCCGCAACCGGCATTATGTATTCCCGCGTCGATGAAATTCTGGTCGAGAAATGTATCGCAGGCTGGAAGGAAATCGAATATGAGGTCATGCGCGACGCCAAGGGCAACGCGATCACGATCTGTAACATGGAAAACGTCGACCCGGTCGGCGTCCACACCGGCGACTCGGTCGTTGTCGCGCCTAGCCAGACGCTGTGCGACAAGGAATACCAGATGCTGCGCACCTCTGCGCTCAACATCATTACCGAGCTTGGCATCGAGGGCGGCTGCAACGTGCAGTACGCGCTCAATCCGGAGTCGTTCGAGTATGCGGTAATTGAGGTAAACCCCCGCGTATCGCGCTCCTCGGCGCTTGCGTCCAAGGCGACCGGCTACCCGATCGCCAAGGTGACCGCCAAGATCGCAGTGGGCTACGGTCTGGACGAGATCGAAAACGCCGTCACCAAAAAGACCAAGGCATGCTTCGAGCCGACGATCGACTATTGCGTGGTCAAGTTCCCGCGCTGGCCGTTTGATAAGTTCGTTTACGCGGATAACACGCTCGGCACCCAGATGAAGGCGACGGGCGAGGTCATGGCAATCGACAACAGCTTTGAGGGCGCGCTGATGAAGGCCGTCCGCGGCTGTGAGATCAAGCTGGAAAGCATGATCGCGCCGCGCATCCAGCAGCAGTCGGATGCGGAGATCCGCAAGGGCGTTGCCCGTACGGATGACCAGCGTCTGTTCCACATCTGCGAGGCGCTGCGCCGCGGCATCATGACCATCGAGGAGATCCATGAGATCACCACGATGGATACCTTCTTCCTGCACAAGTTCCAGAACATCATCGACATGGAGAAGGAGCTGGCTTCCGCGGCTGAGATCGACAAGGATCTGTATATCCGCGCCAAGAAGATGGGCTTCCTCGACAAGACGATTGTCGAGCTGTCTGGCGGCAAGGATATTTCCGGGGTAAAGCGTCTGCCGGTTTACAAGATGGTAGACACCTGCGCCGCCGAGTTTGAAGCGGAAACCCCGTATTACTACTCAACCTACGACGAGGAGACCGAGGTCAAGCCTGCATCCGGCAAAAAGAAGGTGCTGGTGCTCGGCTCCGGTCCGATCCGCATCGGTCAGGGCATCGAGTTTGACTATTGTTCGGTTCACGCGGTTTGGGCGCTGCAAAAGCTCGGCTGCGAGACCGTCATCATCAACAACAACCCGGAGACCGTCTCGACCGACTTCGACACGGCCGACCGTCTGTATTTCGAGCCGCTGACACCCGAAGACGTGACCGGTGTCGTGAACGCGGAAAAGCCGGACTTTGCCATCGTGCAGTTTGGCGGCCAGACCGCAATCAACCTCGCGGCACACATCGAAAAGCTGGGCATTCCGATTTTGGGTACTCCGGCTTGGTCGATTGACGCAGCCGAGGACCGCGAGAAGTTCGATGTTATCCTCGAAAAGTGCGGCATCCCGCGTCCGGCGGGTCACACCGTTATGACCGAGGAAGAGGCCGTCAAGGCGGCCGATGAGCTGGGCTATCCGGTGCTTGTCCGCCCGTCCTACGTCCTGGGCGGTCAGGGCATGGAGATCGCGCACAAGGAAGAGGACGTGCGCGAGTTCATGAAGGTCATCACCCGCAACAAGGTGGAAAACCCGGTGCTGGTCGATAAATATATGATGGGCCGCGAGATCGAGGTCGACGCGATCTGCGACGGCGAGGATATTCTCATCCCGGGCATCATGGAACACTTCGAGCGCGCAGGCGTCCACTCGGGCGACTCGATCTCGATTTATCCGTCCATCAATATCGAGCAGAAGCACAAGGATACCATTATCCGCTATACCGAAGCGCTGGCGAAGAATCTGGCGGTTCTGGGTCTGGTCAACATCCAGTTCGTGCTGTATAACGATCAGGTTTATGTCATTGAGGTCAATCCGCGTTCCTCGCGTACCGTGCCGTATATCTCCAAGGTGACAGGCGTGCCGATGGTCGATCTGGCAACCCGCTGTATGTTCGGTGAAAAGCTGCGCGATATGGGCTGCGGCACCGGCCTGCATCCGGAGAGCGACCACTACGCCGTTAAGGTGCCGGTGTTCTCGTTCCAGAAGCTGCGCGACCTTGACACCCAGCTCGGGCCGGAGATGAAGTCGACCGGCGAGGTGCTCGGCGTTTCGACCTCGTTCCGCGAGGCGCTGCTCAAGGGTCTGATCGGCGCGGGCTTCCAGATGAAGAAGAAGGGCGCGGTGCTTATTTCCGTGCGCGATTCGGACAAGCAGGAGGCCATCCGCATTGGCGAGCGGTTTGAAGCGCTCGGCTTTGATATCTATGCGACCAGCGGCACGGCGAACGTCTTGAACCGCCATATGGTTGCGACCAACGCCATCCGCAACGTGGATGAGCCGTCCCCGAACATCATCGACCTGATCGAGTCCGGCAAGATCGACTATGTCGTGGCCACCTCGGTCAAGGGCCGCCATCCGGAGCTGGGTTCGGTGCATATCCGCCGTACCGCGGTCGAGCGTGCGATACCGTGCCTGACCTCGATCGACACGGCTTCCGCGCTGCTGCGCTGCCTGGAGGGCGATATCAAGATCGAAAACTGTGAGATGGTGGATATCAACACAATCTAAAATTTCGATGCAAGCGTACAGCTTTCATCGAGGGGGCTGTGCCGCGCAATGCGCGGACACAGCCCTTTCGCAATTTTGCGCGTAAGTATGCACACAAAATTGCTCTCCTGTATCAAAAGCCCGGCTTAGCCGGGCTTTTGATGAAAAGAACCGCCCGGTGGGGCGGTTCTTTTCTGTTTCACGCGCGCCTGACGGCGCGGGGACGACTATTCTTTTTTGTTTTGCTCGGACTGCTGCACCTTCTTTTTGCGGTGCAACTGCACACGCCAGAACACATAGCCCACAATACCCAGCAGCACCAGCACCGGCCAGAGCGTCACGAGCATGAGGATCAGCCCGCGCACCGTGACCGTCAGACCACCAAGACCGTTCTTTGCTGCCTGTGCCAGCTGTGCACCAAAGCCCGTGCCTTCGGAAACCGCGGTCAATGTCTGCACTTCGCGCAGCGAGACCGTGAAAGTGGAAAAGCTGACCAGATCGTCGTAATGCCGCTTTTCTCCCGTTAGGCTGTCGATCTCATATTCGCAGTCAGCCAGCGCGTTTTCCAGCGAGATAATATCCTCCATCTTTGCCGCTTGATCGAGCAGCGCGAGCAGCCGTTCGTGTTTGGTTTGCAAGGTAGCCAGCCGCGTTTCAATGTCGGTATACTGCTCGGTCACGTCCTCGCTCCAGCGATTGGCAGACACGACATGACAGGTATCCCCAATTTGTGCGAAAAAGGTTTCAAACTTTTCCTGCGGTACGCGCAGGGTATAATTTGCTGTGCGGCTGCCTTTTTCGCCCGCGTTTCCGCTCGACTCGATATAGCCGCCTGCCTCGGCGGTGAGCTGCTCAAGCGCGGCGCAGGTCGCGTCATAGTCCTGCGTCTCCAGTGTTAGGTCTGCCGATAAAATCAGCTTGGCGTTCTCCCGCACTGCGGAAAAGTCCGCCGTGCTTTCCGATGTTGCCGTATCCATTGCAGTGCCGTTTTCAGCCGGCGCTGCCGCATCCCCGGTGCTTGCACTGCTGTCTCCCGAAGCGCCGCACGCAGTAAGCGAAAGCAGCAACAGCAAGGCAAGTACCACACAAAGCCATCGTCGTTTCATCACAGGACACCCCTTTCTGTTTCGGTTATCCTATTAGACGGGCATGCGTACCAGTTGTTCCCAGCTGTTGCTGCTTTGTAAACTTTTGTTTATGTATAAAGTGTTTTATACTTCCTTCTGATAGGTGGTCTGCTCGAACGAGCCGATTGCGCCGCAAACGCCGCATACATCCGGACGCTCGTCATAAATCGCGCCGCAGAACGCGCAGCGGTAGCCCTGCACCTCGACTGTTTTCTTCTTGGGCGGCAAGGAGGCTTCTACTTCTTCCTTCTTTGCACCCTGATTGAGCGACATCAGCGCGCTCATGAAGCGCAGCTCATGATCCTGCTCGATCTTGGCGATGTTCTCGAACAGCAGAGCAATGTCGTTAAAGCCTTCTTCGCGGGCGATTTTTGCAAAATCCGGGTACATGCTGCTCCATTCGCCATATTCGCCCTTGATGGCGGTCTGCAGATTTTCCGCGCTGGTGCCGATGCCGGTCAGCTTTTCGTACAGCAGTCGGCCGTGTGCGCCTTCGTTCTGTGCCAGTCCGGTGAACAGCTCCGCGATATCCTCATGCCCCTCTTTGCGCGCTTTGTCTGCGAAAAACAGATATTTGTTGCGCGCCATCGACTCGCCGCTAAAAGCAGCCTGCAAATTTTGTTCGGTACGAGATCCTTTCAGGTTCATTCCAGTTTCCTCCTTTTATTGATATTTATTTACAAATAGGAATAAATATCAATTAATGTTTATACTATACTCCTTTTTTTATAAAATGCACGCATCATAACAAGATTGTAACCGTAATGTAACTGTTCTGTAATCTTTGCGTGAAAACAAAATCCCGGAAGCGATTTGCTTTCGGGATGGGAGAATATGGGGGAGTTGCATGGGGTCATTTCCGCTTGGCAAAGCACTCTTTGATGCCCACACACAGCAGAAATATGCCGAATGCGCGCCGCAGCCAGCCGGTATCCATCCGCGCCGCCAGCAGGGAAGCGGCAAAGGCTGCCGGGATACCAGCCGCAATGCACCAAAGGGCTGTCCGTCGTTCGATCAACCCGTTTTTACTGTGCGACCAGAGCGCTGCGGGCGCGCAGGCGAGAAAGTACAGCAGATTGATGCCCGCCGCCTGATATTGCGCGATCCCGGCCAGCATGGTGAGATACAGCATGAGCAGCGAGCCGCCGCCCACCCCGCAGCCGGATAAAATGCCGGTTGCCAGCCCCACTGCGGCCGCTACCAGCGCGCTCACAGCAGCAGGACGGCGCGCACACCGCCATACAGCAGCAAAACGCCGAACGCACGCCGCAGCCATATCATATCGAGCCGGTGAAAGATGCGGCCTGCAATCCAGCCGCCGAGTGCGCCGCCCAACAGGTAGGGCCATGCTGCGGCAAGCGGAAGTCCGCCCTGCATCCAGTAAAGCGCGGCGGACAGTGCGCTGAGCGGGAAAATCACTGCGACCGAGGTTGCAAACGCGTGCCGTTCCTCCAAGCCGCACCAGTATACCAGCAGCGGAACCAGAAACAGGCCGCCGCCCGCGCCGAAAAACCCGTTTGCCGCGCCAGCCAGCGCACCGGTTACGCTATATTTTGCGTTTTCTCTCATAAAAACAGCCCTCCGGCAACAGTTTGTGCCGAAGGGCATTGCTTTATGTGTGTTTACAGGCTTATTTCTTGCCCAGTGTGCCGGTTGCCAGCGCGGACAGGTAAGCGTTGATGAAGCCGTCGATATCGCCGTCCATGACTGCGCCGATGTTGGCGTTTTCAAAGCCGGTGCGCGTGTCCTTGGCAAGCGTGTAGGGCATAAAGACGTAGGAGCGGATCTGGCTGCCCCATTCGATCTTCTTCTGGTCGCCCTTGATGTCGGAGATCTTCTCCAGATGTTCGCGCTCCTTGATCTCGACCAGCTTGGAACGCAGCATGCGCAAGCAGTTGTCCTTGTTCTGGAACTGGCTCCGCTCAGTCTGGCAGGAAACGACGATGCCGGTCGCCTTGTGGATCAGACGAACCGCGGACGAGGTCTTGTTGATGTGCTGGCCGCCCGCACCGGAGGAACGGAACACCTGCATTTCGTAATCATCCGGTTTGATCTCGAAATCCGCCGAGTCATCCGGAATATCCGGGATGACCTCAACCGCGGAGAACGAGGTATGGCGGCGGCCGGAAGCATCAAACGGGGAAATACGCACCAGACGGTGCACGCCCGACTCGCCTTTGAGGAAGCCGTACGCGTTTTCGCCCTCGATGATGATATCCGCGCTCTTCAGGCCCGCTTCTTCGCCGTCCTGATAGTCCATGATCTTATAGGTGAAGCCGTGGCGCTCGGCCCAGCGGGTGTACATGCGGTACAGCATTTCGCACCAGTCCTGCGCTTCGGTGCCGCCCGCGCCCGCATGGAACGATACCAACGCGTTGTTTTTGTCGTATTCGCCGGTCAGCAGCGTGGACAGCTTCTGCTCGGCAACGCCCTCTTCCAGCTCCTTGTAGCCGCTTTCCAGCTCCTCAAGCATGGATTCGTCGTTTTCTTCGATCGCCATTTCGCAGATGGTCAGCAGATCGTCGCACAGGCTGTTCAGATGGTTATACGCCTCGATTTTGCCCTTGAGCGCGCCCATGCGGGAGACGATCTTCTGGCTTTCCTCCGGATTGTCCCAGAAACCGGGCTGGGAGGACTTGATCTCCAGTTCCTCGACCTCGCGTTTTGCGCGCTCCAGACCGAGCGCGCCGTACAGCTCCTCCAGCTGGGGCTTCAAATTGTTCAGTTTGACCTTGTATTCCTCGAACTCAAGCATGAAAATGCTCCTTCACGTATTTTTCAGTAGTATATAGTATACCGTTTTGCGGGGAACTTGTAAAGTTTTTTCTAAGTTTGGCTTGACTAACCCTTGTCCTTCCGCTATATTTTTATGTACAACGAAAGGGAGTAGCTCACGCCTGCGGGCGTGGTCGGCATCGTCATTCACGGTCGATTATTCGACCTGTGCCTACCGGAAGCAGCGAGACTTTTATTGCTCAGGCGCAATAAAAGTCTCTTTTTTTGCGCCTGGATATGCTATTGTAACATCATAGGGGGTTGTATCATGCTATCATTCATTATGTTGGTATTCGGCTTTGTCCTGCTGGTCTGGGGCGCGGACAAATTCGTTGCAGGCGCGTCCGCGCTGGCGCGGCGGTTGGGCGTTTCGCCCTTGCTCGTCGGCCTGACGATCGTCGCCTTCGGCACATCCGCACCTGAGCTGGCCGTCAGCTTGACCGCGGCCTTGCAGGGCGCCAATGAAATCGCGGTCGGCAATGTCGTCGGCTCGAACATTTTCAATATGCTGATGGTTGCGGGCCTGTCCGCGGTGGTTTGTCCGCTCGTCATGGACCGCACGCTGCTGCGGCGCGACTGGCCGATTTCGGTCGGCGCGGCCATCCTGCTGCTGGTGTTCATCGCGCCTGACCTGACCATTTCGCGCATCGAGGGCGTTATCCTGCTGGCGGCGTTCGCAGTGGTGCTGGGTACGCAGATCCGTGCGGCGCTCAAAAACCGCGACACGCTCGAAGCGGAAGAGGATGAGGTTGCGATGCCGCCCATCATGATCGGCGTCAATATCGTGCTTGGCCTTGCATGCATCATCATCGGCGGCCAGTTGGCGGTCAACGGCGCGACCGGTATCGCGCGTATGTTCGGCCTGTCCGAGACGCTCATCGGCCTGACCATCGTCGCCATCGGCACCAGCCTGCCCGAGCTGGTCACCTCGCTGGTAGCCGCGCGCAAGGGTCAGAACGAGATCGCGATGGGCAACGTCATCGGCTCGAATATCTTTAATTTGTTGCTCATCCTCGGCGTTTCCGCTACGATCACGCCGATTCCGGTGCAGGCAACCTCGATCATCGACGCACTGGTGCTCATCGGTATCAGCATCGTGTTTTACCTTCCTGCGCGTCGCGGCAAGCTCGGCCGTGCGCCCGGTGTGGTCATGGCGCTCACCTATGTTGTCTATACCGCATACCTGATTATTCGATAAAATGCAAAAAAGGCGCCTGGAGGCGCCTTTTCTGCATATCGGCAGTCGTTCACAAAAAATTTGTTTGTTTCCCGTCCATTGTGTGTTATAATAAATTCTATATGAACGAACGGGGACTGTTGTCCCTTTTGAAAGGCTGAAGTAAGAATGGCTAACCTTTTCACGAAAATTTTCGGTACCCATTCCTCGCATGAGTTAAAGAAAATCTACCCCATCGCCGACAAGGTCGACGCGCTCGAGGAGGAGTACAAAAAACTGACCGATGCCGAGCTGCGCGCCAAAACGGACGAGTTCAAGGCACGTTATCAGAACGGCGAAACGCTGGATCAGCTGCTGCCTGAGGCGTTTGCGACCTGCCGCGAGGCGGCGTGGCGTGTGCTGGGCATGCGGCATTACCGGGTGCAGGTCATCGGCGGCATTGTGCTGCATCAGGGCCGCATCGCGGAGATGAAGACCGGCGAAGGTAAAACGCTGGTCGCCACCCTGCCTGCTTACCTGAACGCACTGACCGGTAAGGGCGTGCACATCGTCACGGTCAACGACTACCTTGCCAAGCGCGACAGCGAATGGATGGGCAAGGTTTACCGCTTCCTTGGTCTGACCGTCGGCTTGGTCATCCACGCGGTCGAGCCTGGCGAGCGAAAGGCGATGTACGAGGCGGATATCACCTATGGCACGAATAACGAATTCGGCTTCGACTATCTGCGCGACAACATGGCGATCTACAAAAGGGCCATGGTGCAGCGCGGCCATGCGTTTGCCATCGTCGACGAGGTGGACTCCATCCTGATCGACGAGGCGCGTACCCCGCTGATTATTTCCGGTCAGGGCGAAAAGTCCTCCCAGCTCTATGAAATGGCTGACCGCTTCGCCGCAGGTCTTAAGCAGCTGCGCGTGAAGGAGGTCGATGCCAAGGAGGAGCAGGACGATATCGATGCGGATTATATTGTCGATGAGAAGGCCCGCACCGCGACGCTGACCCCCAAGGGCACCGCACGCGCGGAGCAGTATTTCAAGGTTGAAAACCTGTCCGACCCGGCCAATACCACACTCCAGCACCACATCAATCAGGCGATCAAGGCGCGCGGCGTCATGCAGCGCGACGTGGACTATGTCGTGCGTGACGGTCAGGTTATCATCGTTGACGAGTTCACCGGCCGTCTGATGTTCGGCCGTCGCTATAACGAGGGTCTGCATCAGGCAATTGAGGCGAAGGAAGGCGTCAAGGTCGCGCACGAGAGCAAGACGCTCGCGACAATCACCTTCCAGAACTACTTCCGTCTGTACGGCAAGCTGTCCGGCATGACCGGTACCGCGCTGACCGAGGAGGAAGAGTTCCGCCACACCTACAAGCTGGACGTCATCGAAATCCCGACCAACAAGCCGATTGCCCGTAAGGACAATCCGGACGCGGTCTATAAGAACGAGCGCGGCAAGATCCATGCGACCATCGCGCGCATCGAGGAATGCCACGCCAAGGGCCAACCGATTCTGGTCGGCACGGTGTCGATCGAGAAGTCTGAGGAGCTGTCCAAGATCCTCAAGGCGAAGGGCATCAAGCATACCGTCCTGAACGCAAAGTATCACGAGCGCGAGGCGGATATCGTCGCGCAGGCAGGTAAGTCGGGCGCAGTTACGATTGCAACCAACATGGCCGGTCGTGGTACGGATATCATGCTCGGCGGCAACGCAGAAACCATGGCGCTGGACGAGCTGAAAAAGGGCGATTACACCCCCGAACTGCTCTATGAAGCCAACGGCCACGCCGAGACCGACGATCCCGAGGTACTCGCCATCCGCGCAAAGTTTGACGAGCTGTACAAGAAGTTTAAGCAGGAGACCGACGCGGACGCCGAAAAGGTGCGCGCGGCGGGCGGCCTGTATATTCTGGGCACCGAGCGGCATGAATCCCGCCGTATCGACAACCAGCTGCGCGGCCGTGCCGGCCGTCAGGGCGACCCGGGCGAATCCAGCTTCTATATCTCGCTGGAAGACGATCTGATGCGTCTGTTCGGTTCGGAGCGCATTCAGAACATGATGGAAACGCTCGGCATCGACGAAAACGAGCCGATCGACCAGAAGATTCTGTCCG
This sequence comes from uncultured Agathobaculum sp., assembly GCF_963927765.1. Taxonomy (NCBI): domain Bacteria; kingdom Bacillati; phylum Bacillota; class Clostridia; order Eubacteriales; family Butyricicoccaceae; genus Agathobaculum; species uncultured Agathobaculum sp. Next base: position 10,207 of record NZ_CAWVCU010000110.1, read on the forward strand.
GCGCGATCGAGAACGCGCAGAAAAAGATCGAATCCCGCAACTTCGCTACCCGTAAGCACGTGCTTGAGTACGACGACGTGCTCAACACCCAGCGTCAGACCATTTACAGCCAGCGCCTGCAGGTGCTCGAGGGCAAGGATGTCAAGGATAATATCCTTTCTATGATCGACGATACCATTGCGCGCGCAGTGCATGCCGCAGTCGGTGAGCACAACCTCATCAGTGTCGAAATGGTCGAGCAAGCACGCCGCCCGTTTATCGGCATGTTCCTGCGTCCTGAGGACTGCACCTTCACTCCGGAGGAGTGCGATGACCTGACCGCCGAGCAGCTGACGAACGTGCTGTGCGATCAGGCACACAAGGTATACGAAGCCAAGGAACAGGCCATCGGTGCGCCGATCATGCGCGAGCTGGAGCGTGTGGTGCTGCTCAAGAACGTTGATACCAAGTGGATGGATCACATCGACGCCATGACCGAGCTGCGAAACGGCATTGGCCTGCGCGCCTATGGCCAGCATGACCCGGTCATTGAGTATAAGCGCGAAGGCTTCGATATGTTTGACGCGATGATCGACGCCATCCGCGAGGATACCGTGCGCATGATCTTCCTTGCGCAGGTGCGCACCCGCGAGGAGCCCAAGCGCGAGCAGGTTGCCAAGGAGACCGCAGCGGCGGGCGCTTCCGACGGTTCGGTCAAGGCCGAGCCCAAGCGCGTGGGCAAGAAGGTCGGCCCGAATGACCCGTGTCCGTGCGGCAGCGGCAAAAAGTACAAAAAATGCTGCTACCTCAAGGCGGATAACCCGTACAAATAAAAAGTAAGAGGGAAACCCCGCGGGTTTCCCTCTTTTTCTCTTTGTTTTTAGTTTTGCCGGCGCTTGAAATCCAGATAGCCTTGCAAAATCAGGCTTGCCGCAACCGCGTCGACCGTTTGACGGTGCTTTTTCGCTTTTTTGCCCGTTTGGTGCAGGATGTCGTGCGCTGCGACCGTTGTGCGTCGCTCATCCCACAGCGTGACCGGAATGCCTGTCCGTTCGCGCAGCGTTTTCGCCAGCGCTTCGCATTTTTCCGCGCGCGGCCCAGATGTGCCGTCCATGTTTTTCGGCCAGCCCAGCACGATCTCTTCGATCCGGCTTTCCTGTACGAACGATACCAGCTTGTCAACCAGCTTGTCATAGTTCCATTCATGGATGACGCTTGGCGAACCGGCCAGAAATCCCGATGGGTCGGAAATCGAAAGCCCAGTGCGCGCATCGCCGTAATCAATACCCAAAATACGCATGCGAATACTCCTATATCTTGTGGAATAAGCTAAGTATATCATAAAAACACAAAAAAACCAGCACTTTATTGAGAAAAACCCTTGACCGCCGGTTTTCTCCATGCTATACTTGAAGAACCTATGCAGGTTCTTTTTTTGCGCCCATTTTTCGTGTGTCTCGGAAAAAGGGCTTGGAACACTGGCAAAGGGAGGCAAATTGTCCCGCGCCCGGCCAAAGGGGCACGGGAAGGGACGAATATTAAAAGGAGGTGCCGTTATTTATGCGCGTGAAGATTACGCTGGCCTGCACCGAGTGCAAGCAAAGAAACTATGACACAAACAAGAACAAGAAGAACAACCCGGACCGTCTGGAAATGAACAAGTACTGCCGTTTCTGCCGGAAGCACACGCTGCACCGCGAAACGAAGTAAGAGAAAGGAAGTAGCTTCATGGCTGAAGAAACCAAGGCGAAAAAGCCCGGTCTCTTTGCGCGTATCGGCAAGTGGTTCCGCGAGCTCAAGAGCGAGTGCCGTAAGATCGTATGGCCCACCCGCCAGCAGACCGTGAATAACACGCTGGTGGTCATTGCCTGCGTCATCGTGGTCGGTATCTTCATCTGGGTGCTCGATATCGTGTTCGGTCTCGGCGTTCAGACGCTGCTCAAAGCTTTCGCCGCCTAAAAGGAGGCATTTATGTCAGACGCTGCAAAATGGTATGTGGTGCACACATACTCCGGCTACGAAAACAAAGTAGCCTCTTCGATCGAAAAAGCGGTCGAAAACCGCAAGCTGCATGACCTGATTCAAGCCGTCAACATTCCGACCGAAACGGTCACGGAAGTCAAGGACGGCAAAAGCCGTGAGGTCGAGCGCAAGCTCTTTCCGGGCTACGTGCTTGTCAAAATGGTTATGACTGACGAAACCTGGTATCTGGTTCGCAATACCCGCGGCTGCACCGGTTTTGTCGGACAGGACAAGTCCGGTGGCTCCAAGCCCATTCCGCTGACCGATGACGAGATCGCAGCAATGGGCGTAGAGAAGCGCGAGATCGAGGTAAACTACGCACCCGGCGACAGCGTGCGCGTCATCGATGGCGCACTGGCTGGATTTATCGGCGTTGTATCGTCGGTGGAAGCGGATAAGAACAAGGTAAATGTAACGGTTTCCATGTTCGGCCGCGAAACCCCTGTTGAGCTGGAACTCGACCAGGTCGAGACGCTCGACGAGTAAAACATTCTTCCGGCATCTGGCCGGAAATGCGCGCTGAAGGCGCGCGGCAAGTGGGAGAGCTCCCGCAGAAGGGACTCGCCAATTACCACATTTATTGAAGGAGGAACCTTTCAACATGGCACAGAAAGTAGTAGGTTATATTAAGCTCCAGATTCCCGCAGGCAAGGCAACCCCGGCTCCCCCGGTAGGTCCGGCTCTCGGCCAGCATGGCGTCAACATCATGGCGTTCACCAAGGAATTCAACGAGCGCACCAAGAACGATGCCGGTATGATCATCCCGGTTATCATCACGGTTTACGCTGACCGTTCGTTCAGCTTCGTCACTAAGACTCCCCCGGCGCCGGTTCTGATTAAGAAGGCTTGCGGTATCGAGTCCGGTTCGGCCGTTCCGAACAAGACCAAGGTTGCCAAGCTTTCCAAGGCTGACTGCCAGAAGATCGCAGAGACCAAGATGCCTGACCTGAACGCTGCTTCCCTGGAAGCTGCGATGAGCATGATCGCAGGCACTGCCCGTTCCATGGGTATCACGGTCGAGGAATAAGTTTTAAGATAAGCTGAATGGATTTTGACCGCGCTTTTTGCAGGCGCCGGTCAAAGTGGGAGGGTTAGGTTTAGCCTATTCCCGCATTACCACTTAAGGAGGATTTATTGTGCATAAAGGTAAAAAGTATGTAGACAGCGCAAAGACCATTGATCGTTCCAAGCTGTACGATCCGGCAGAAGCGCTTGCCACTGTTGTTTCCACTGCCAAGGCCAAGTTCGATGAGACCATCGAGCTGCACGTTAAGCTGGGCGTTGACTCCCGTCACGCTGACCAGCAGGTGCGCGGCGCGATCGTTCTGCCGCACGGCACCGGCAAGAATGTCCGCGTTGCTGTTTTCGCTAAGGGCGCGAAGGCGGACGAGGCACTGGCTGCTGGCGCTGACATCGTTGGCGCTGAGGACCTGATGGAGCGCATCCAGAAGGAGAACTTCTTTGAGTTCGACGTAGTCATCGCTACCCCGGACATGATGGGTCTGGTTGGCCGTCTGGGCCGCGTGCTCGGTCCTAAGGGCCTGATGCCGAACCCGAAGGCTGGCACGGTTTCCATGGACGTTGCTAAGGCTGTTCAGGAGTCCAAGGCTGGTAAGATCGAGTACCGTCTGGACAAGACCAACATCATCCACTGCCCGATCGGCAAGGCTTCTTTCGGCGCTGAGAAGCTGCAGGACAACTTCGACGCTCTGATGGGCGCGATCATCAAGGCGAAGCCGGCTGCTGCCAAGGGTCAGTATGTCCGCTCCTGCGTTGTGGCTTCCACCATGGGCCCCGGCGTTAAGGTCAACGCTGCTAAGCTGATGGCGTAAGCGTCTGTTTGATACGGAGTTTATAAGCAATAAAAAGCACGCTGGTTTTCCAGCGTGCTTTTTTGTTGTTCTGTTGAATTAGCCCATCATGCGGTATGCCGTTGCAATCGCCTGCTCACGGGTGAACAGACCCTGCGGGTCGAACTTGTTTTCGCCTGTGCCGTTCATGATTCCAGCACCGACAACGAAGTTGATGCCCTCGTGTGCCCACGACGAAATCTGCGATTCATCCGCCCACGAAGTATTCGCCTCACTGCCGGGCAGATTGATCTTGTTGGCCGCACCCATCAAAATCTTGGCCGCCTGTTCGCGGGTCAGGCTCTCATTCGGGCTAAACTTGTTGTTGCCCACGCCGTTGATGATACCGAAGCGGTAGCAGGCCAGCACGCTGGCGTCCCATGTATCGGTCAGTGCCGCGCGTGCGTCATTGTACGAGATGCCGGTCAGATAGAGTTCCTTGTCATAGTCCGCCAGCTTCTTATGCAGCAGCGCGTCGATGATCTGGCAGAACTCCTTGCGGGTGATGTTCTTCTGATAGCCGTTTTGCAGGGTTTCCGGCACGATGCCTGCGTTTGCCGCATCGACAACGGTCTGCGCCGCCCAACTGGAGGGCGTATCAAAGTCGCGCGGCTGGATGCCCTTGGGCAGCGTACCCGACGAATAATCCACAATGTGCAGCACATTGGTCAGGTTGCGGCCCGCGCTTTGCACGGTCGAACCGCCGATGCTGAGGAAGGTGGAAGCGCCGCCGTCCAGTGCCATCGCATCGACTGCGCCCAGTCCCTTGAGGTACTGCGCGATATTGCGCATCGAAGCACTGCTCGCGCTGCCGAGTACCAGCCGGCCGTCGCCCATGATCGCGGCGAACGAACGGGAGGAAACATAGTCCGGGGACTGCTTGGGGTCGGTGAAGTCGCTGTTCTGGTTGCACATGTCAACGCCGTCCTTGAGCAGGAGCGGACCTGCGCCAACGCCGTTGACAATGTCCGTCCACTCGGAAGCGCTGTCATGCTGCGGCGTGTATACCGTCTTGCGTACCGCGTCGTTACCGATCTGCGGTTCGAGCGTATAGGTGACCAGATTGTTCCACGCACTCTGGTTCATGACCAGCACGGTCGTGCCCCAGTTCAGCTTGGGCACCGTGCCGCCGACCTGAATGTTGGTGACCACGCTGTCCTGTATGGTGATGATACGCGCGCCGGAAGCAACATTGACCGCCCGGCCGTACACCGGCGTGAGCAGATAGCTCGCCCATGCGTTGTTCGCGTCATAGGCATTGACCGAATATGCCGTGACCGTGGCGCTGTCCTCGCCGCGGAAGGCAATCTTGGTTTCGATTTTGACGCGGTCGATCAGCGGTGTGCCGTCCGCGCGGAAAACCAGTGTCGGCTTCTCGCCGCCGCCGTTGACCACTTCGCCGCCTTGAATGACGGTCGCATAAACCGTTGCGCCGCCGCTGTAAGCGTCAAAATAGCCGCCATTGATGGAAGCAACTACGGTTTTTCCGCCCTCGGATGCCTTGGCACTGACGTGGCCGGAAGCTGACTGCGTCTGGAACAGACGGTTGTTTGCCAGCGTCACCTCGCCTGTACGTCCTGCGCCCATTTCCAAATAGACCATTGTGCCGCCCATCGGCAGACTGGTGCGCTGTGTGCCGCCTGCTGCGCCCGCCGTTACTGGCAGCAGCATCAGCCCGGCACACACAAGACTGAGCACTCGTTTATATAAGGTTCGCATGGTATTCCCCCTTGTGTGAATTTTCAATCTTAGTTTAACACAATTTTATATCATGCACAATCCTAAAGCCTATTTATTTACATCTTTTGAACATTTCTCCTAAAATGCCGTAAAAATTTTCTGTCTAAAATTTCTTTTATAAATTTTCTTGACATTTTCCTGTTTGTTCGATATAATATTAGAGCTTGGTCAAAGACAGCAGGCAGCCGCAAGGTTTTAAAGGCGTTTTTCGCCGCCCGCCGAGGTCAACACGGAATAGAGTATTACCGTCTTTATAAGGTTTTCTGTGTACCCTCCCTGTGTCTTTGCACCGGGAGGGTACTTTTATTTTTTAGGAGGTGAAAAAGATGCCGAATGCAAAGGTTCTGGAAGAGAAGAAGGCTCTGGTTGCGTCTCTGGTAGAGAAGATCAAGAATTCTCCGGCCGGCGTGCTGGTCGATTACAAGGGCATCAACGTTGAGGATGATACCAAGCTCCGCCGTCAGCTGCGTGAAGCAGGCGTTGAGTATATGGTCATCAAGAACACCCTGATCCGCTTTGCGGCGAAGGAACTGGGCTTTGACGCTCTGGAAGAGCACCTGAACGGCACTTCCGCGCTGGCGATTTCCACCACGGACGACGTGATCGCGCCGGCTAAGATCCTGGGTGAATTCGCTAAGACCCACGAGAACTTCACGATCAAGGCTGGTTACCTGGAAGGTAAGGTAATCGACGAGGCTGAGGTCAAGAAGCTGGCTAACATGCCGAGCAAGGAAGTTCTTATCGCTCAGGTACTGTACAGCTTCAACTTCCCCATTATGCAGCTTGCTATTGCCTGCGATGCTATCGTTAAGAAGGCAGAGGGGAACGAGGACATGAAGGTAGCCGATCTGGTTGCCGCTAAGGTTCCGGCTGCGGAGGAAGCTGCCGCTGAAGAGGCTCCCGCTGCGGAGTAATCAAACAAATTTTAAAAATAACTTATAATGGAGGTTTAATCCCATGACTGTTGCTGAGATTATGGAAGCTGTAAAAGAGCTCAAGGTTATGGAGCTCTCTGAGCTGGTAAAGGCTCTGGAAGAAGAATTTGGCGTATCCGCTACCCCGGTTGCCGTTGCAGGTGCTGCTGCTGGCGCTGGCGACGCTGCTGCTGCTGACGCTAAGACCGATTTCGACGTTGTTCTGGTTGACGCTGGTTCCTCCAAGATCAACGTTATCAAGGTTGTTCGTGAGATCACCGGCCTGGGCCTGAAGGAAGCGAAGGAGAAGGTTGACTCCGCTCCGCAGACCATCAAGGAAGCTGCTCCGGAAGCTGAAGCGAACGAGATCAAGGAGAAGCTCGAGGCTGCTGGCGCTAAGGTTGAGCTCAAGTAATTTTCCGATTGCTCGGCCGGCCCTTTCAGGGCTGCAAGCTGTCTGAAACCCGGCAGGTATTGCTTTTAGCAATACCTGCCGTTTGTTTTGTCCTTTTGTATATCATGATGGATTCTTTCGGAAATGAGGCCCTGTTATGCATCCCTTTCTGACCAAAGTGGGCGGTTTTGTCCGGCGTGAGGCCGTTCTGGTGATTTCGCTGGTCTGCGCCCTGCTGTCCATGCTGGCCGTGCCGCCCGATGCGGCATATGCCGACTATATTGATCTGCGTGTGCTGTGCCTGCTGTTCTGCCTGATGGCAGTGGTCGCGGGCCTGCAGCAGTGCGGTTTGTTCACTGTGCTGGCGCAGTGCCTGCTGACCGGCCGCAAGCAGCTGCGCCTGCTCTATCTTGCGCTGGTGCTGCTGCCGTTTTTCTGCTCCATGCTGATCACCAACGACGTGACGCTCATCACATTTGTGCCGTTTACCGTGCTGGTGCTCAGCCATATCGACCGGATGGATGCGCTCATCCGCGTGGTCGTGCTGCAAACGCTGGCGGCCAACCTCGGCAGCATGGCAACCCCGGTCGGCAATCCGCAAAACCTGTTTCTGTGTTCGTATTACGGGCTGGGCTTCGGCGCGTTCCTGCGTGTTGTGCTGCCGTTGACGCTGGTCAGCCTGTTAGCGCTGTCTGCGGCTGCGCTGTGGACACGGGGTGAGACGATTGAGATTACGTTGCCCCAGCGTGAGCAGATCCGTCAGCCGCGGCTGTTCGTCCTGCTGTGCCTGCTGTTCGTGCTGTGTTTGCTATCGGTCGTTCATGTGCTGCATTACGGCATCACAACCGCAGCGGTCGCCCTGTGTCTGCTGCTGTTTGCACGCGGTCTGTTCGCGCGCGTGGATTATGCGTTGCTGCTGACCTTTGTCGGCTTTTTCATCTTTGCAGGCAACATCGGTCGCATCGAAGCGGTGCGCAATGTGCTGGAGCTGCTGCTGGGAGGCAGCGCTTACTGGACCAGCGTGCTGGCCAGTCAGGTCATCAGCAATGTTCCGGCGGCGGTGCTGCTCTCCGGCTTTACCGACAATTGGAGCGCGCTGCTGGCGGGTGTGGACGTCGGCGGACTGGGTACGCCGATTGCGTCGCTGGCAAGCCTGATTTCGCTCAAGCTGTACTTACGCGCGGAAAACGCCTCACTGCCACGGTATCTGCTGGTTTTTACGCTGGCTAATATCGCGGGACTGGTTCTCTTATCGGCTGCGGCGTTTTTGTTCGGCTGCGTCGGCTGAATGTGATCCCGAAGAGCTGATGCGCCGTCCTTTCTGCCTTTTTCGGCAGAGGGGACGGCGTTTTTGTCTTTCTGTGTCGTTCGCAGTCTGTGCAAGGCAAAATCCCTTGCGTATCGGGGTAAAAAAGGGTATACTAACCATATCTGAATTATCTGGAGGAATACTGGAATGCAGGATGGATTTGTCAAAATCGCTGCCGCAACGCCCGATTTGCGCGTGGCGGACTGCGCCTATAACGCTTCCGAAATCATAGAGCAGGCAAAGCAGGCAGCCGCAAAGGGCGCGCGCCTGATCGTATTCCCCGAGCTTTGCCTAACCGGCTACACCTGCGGCGACCTGTTTTTGCAGCAGACGCTGCTGGACGGCGCTCTGGATGCACTCGAGACGGTCTGCCGCGAGACGGCCAAGTTGCAGGCTGTTGTTTTGGTTGGCCTGCCGCTGCGCGTACGCAGTAAGCTGTATAACTGCGCCGCCGTTCTGTGCGGGGGCGAGGTGCTCGCCTTCGTTCCCAAGCAGCATTTGCCCAACTATTCCGAGTTTTACGAGCAGCGGCACTTTGTTTCGGGCGAACTGCTTGACGGCATGGAGGGCGTGACCGTGCGGAACGGCAGCGGTGGATCCGTCTGTGTGCCGGTCGTGACCGGGCAGGTGTTTACCTGCGAGGACGCGCCGCTGTTCACCTTCGGCGTGGAGATCTGCGAGGATCTGTGGGTGCCCAATCCGCCGTCCACCATGCTGGCACAGGGCGGCGCGTATATTATCGTCAATCCGTCCGCTTCGGATGAGATCATTGGCAAGGCCGCCTACCGCCGCGACCTCGTGCGGCAGCAGTCCGGACGGCTGCTGTGCGCTTATCTGTATGCGGATGCGGGCTTTGGTGAATCGACGCAGGACTTAGTGTTCGCCGGACACAACCTGATTGCGGAAAACGGCGCACTGCTTGCTGAAAGCCGTATGTTTACCCACGGCATCACCTATGCGGACATTGATTTGCAGCGTCTGGCACACGAACGCCAGCGCATGAACACCTTCCAGAGCGTGCCGACGGGCGAATTCTCTTTCCGTCTGCCGATGGTGGACTGCGACCTTACCGACCGCAGCTTCCCGCGTACTCCGTTTGTGCCTGCGAATAAGGCGCTGCGCGACGAACGCTGCGAGGAGATTTTGACCCTGCAAGCCACCGGCCTTGCCACCCGTCTGCGCCATACGCACGCGAAAACCGCTGTGATCGGCTTGTCGGGCGGGTTGGATTCCACGCTCGCGCTGATCGTCACTGTGCACGCCTTTGATATGCTTGGGCTTGATCGCAAGGGTATCCTCGCGGTGACTATGCCGTGCTTCGGCACGACCGCACGCACGCGCGGCAACGCGGAAAAGCTGGCGGATGCGTATGGCGTGACGCTCCAGACCGTGGATATCAAGGCCGCAGTCGACCAGCACTTTGCCGATATCGGTCAGAGCAAGGACGACCTCTCGGTGACGTTTGAAAACGGACAGGCGCGCATGCGCACGCTGGTGCTGATGAATCTCGCAAACAAGCACGGCGGCATGGTGGTCGGCACGGGCGACCTGTCCGAGCTGGCGCTCGGCTGGGCGACCTACAACGGCGACCATATGTCGATGTACGGCGTCAACGCCTCCATCCCCAAGACGCTGGTGCGCTATCTGGTGGCCTACGAGGCTGACCGTACACTGGGCGAGTTGAGCGACGTGCTGTGCGACGTGCTGGACACGCCAGTGTCTCCCGAACTGCTGCCGCCCAAGGATGGCGAAATCAGCCAAAAAACCGAGGATCTGGTCGGCCCGTATGAGCTGCACGACTTTTTCCTCTATTATATGCTGCGCTTCGGCTATCCGCCGCGCAAGATCTACCGCATCGCGCGCAAGACCTTTGCGGGCGTTTATGACGATGCGACGATTAAAAAATGGCTGAACACGTTCCTGCGCCGTTTCTTTTCGCAGCAGTTCAAGCGCTCCTGCCTGCCGGACGGCCCCAAGGTCGGTACGATCACGCTCTCGCCCCGTGGCGATTGGCGTATGCCGTCCGATGCGTGCGCCACGCTCTGGCTGGCGCAGGCAGAAAACCTGTAAGAAAGGGAATAACCTGTTTTGAAAACCCTGATCCGCAGGCTGGCGGTCGTTGCGACCGCCGTCTTGCTTTGCTTTAACCTGTATTATGAACTGGCGCCGGAATACATCGTCGGGCCGGAGCAGAAATTCGCATTCGCTGCGGCGTTTGTCGTGCTGCTGGGCATTGCGCTGTTTTACGGCGTGCCCAAGGGCGCACGCGGTAAACGGCGGCACGACTATATGATGCTGCTGTTCTGGTATTACCTCTGGGTGCTGGCAAACGTGTTGTTTTTCGACAACGCATTTGGCCGCGGCCTGTCGATGCACGCGACGTTCGAAAAGGTCAATCTTGAACCGCTGCGCACCATCAAAAACTACCTGATCGCCTATGGTTACGGCAATATCTCGCTGCGGCTGGTTATTTTAAACCTGCTGGGCAATCTGGTTGCGTTCGCGCCGATGGGTGTGTTCCTGCCCGCACTGTTCCGCTGGCAGCGCAGCATCTTTTTCTTTACGGCCACGCTCACGCTCGGCATTACAGCAGTTGAGGTTGCGCAGGTCTACACGGGCGCGGGCTCGTGCGACGTGGACGACTTGATTTTGAACCTTGCCGGCGCGCTAATCGTGTTCATTGTCTGTCGCATTACCCCCATTTGGCGGCATATTTGCCGCGTGAATCCCCGGAATAAGGAGTGACCCCCATGTTTGACACTGTACTCATTGCCGGTCTCGGCCTGATGGGCGGCTCGATGGCCAAGGCCATCAAGGCGCGCACGCTCAGCCGCGTCCTCGGCTGGAATCGTACCCGTCGTACCGCCGAGCAGGCGCTGGCGGATGGCTCGATCGACGCAATCGCTACCGAAGCGCTTTATAAAGAAGCCGATCTGGTCATCATCGGCCTGTATCCGCAGGCGACGGTAGACTGGCTGCTGGAGAACATGCCCAAACTGAAGAAGGGCTGCGTGGTGGTCGATATGGTGGGCGTCAAGCAGTTTATGGTCGATCATCTCGATCAAGCCGCGCTGGACGCGGGCGTGCACTTCGTCGGCGGGCACCCGATGGCGGGGCGTGAGTTTTCCGGTCTGGATTTCGCGCTGCCGACGCTGTTTGACGGCGCAAGTATGATTTTTGTACCGACGAAGAGCAGCACCGAGCGGGTGCTCGAGCAGCTGGAAGCGTATTTCATGTCGCTCGGCTTCGGGCAGACCGTGCGCTGCACTGCCGCACAGCATGATAAGATGATTGCATTTACCTCACAGCTGGCGCATGTCGTGTCCTCGGCCTACATCAAAAGCCCGGAAGCGGACAAGCACAACGGTTACTCTGCGGGCAGCTATAAGGATTTGACCCGCGTGGCAAAGCTCAACGAAACCATGTGGAGCGAATTGTTTTTGTGCAATGCTGAGCCGCTTGCCGCGGAGATTGACGAGATCATCACGCATCTGGACGAATACCGCCGCGCGATCCGCGCGGGTGACCGCGAAACCTTGACCGCGCTGCTGCGCGATGGCCGCGAACGCAAGGAAAGACTGGGATAATAAAAACCGCCCTTTGGGGCGGTTTTTTTGTGCGAAAACGCAATGCAATTACAAGAATGCTTGCATCTGATCGGTCAGCTGCTCTTCCAGATGAATGAGCCGCTTGGTGATGTCCTTGGTTTTCTCGCTGGCGGCCTTGTACTGGTTGAGGTAGCGGTTCAGCGATTTGATGCCCATATTGCAGCCGTCCGTCATCAGATCGGCAATGGTGTGATCGGATTCGTCCATGCCCAGCTTGACATTGGTTTTCATCCATGACATCCCCTTTGCGATTGGGTTTGGCTCCTTGCCGTCGTCGTGATATTCGTCCAGTAAAACCTGTATTTCATCCTGCAATTGGACATGCTCGTTCCGGTATTTCTCCAAATCCTGACGAAGCGTATCGTTTTTGACATATTCCAGCACCTCGTCGATGGAGGCAACGCCCATTTTGATGCCCGCGTCGCATTCCCGCAGCAGCTTGATCGTATCCTGCTCGACCATCGTTTGCTCTCTCCTTTGCTTTACTGAGATAGCATCAGTATGCGCAGTTGCATGGCAATCATGCCTGTGCGCAATCTGTTGCTTGCAATGGATAAATTTCCGACCGATGCACAAAATAGCACAAACATCGGAAGGAGCATGAGTATGAAGCTGGATAAGCAGAGCTATCAGCGGCTGCTGGAACAGAAAAGCCCGCCGTCGCCGCTGCCGCTCGATTGCCTCAAGGCGTTTTTGTTCGGCGGCGCAATCTGCACGGTGGGCGAAGCGGTGAGCAACTTCTGGCAGTGGCGCGGATTGGAGACCACGGATGCCGCTGCCGCGACCTCGATCACGATGGTGTTCCTCGGCGCGCTGCTGACCTGCCTGCATCTATATGAGAAGCTGGCCAAGCACGCGGGCGCGGGCACGATCGTGCCGATTACCGGTTTTGCCAATTCGATCGTCTCGCCCGCGATGGAATTCAAAAGCGAGGGCCTGGTACTCGGCGTGGGGGCAAAGCTGTTTGTCATCGCCGGGCCGGTGCTGACCTACGGTATTTCAGCCAGCGTGATCTATGGACTGATCCTTGTGTTGCTGGGAGGGGGCGACGGCGCATGATCGAACGCATCGGACAGCGCACGCTGCATCTGACGAGCCGCCCTTATCTGATCGCGCACGCGGCGGCTGTCGGCAAAAAAGAGGGCGAAGGGCCGCTCGGCGCATATTTTGACTTTGTGACCCAGGACGACCGCATGAAGCAGAAATCATGGGAGCTGGCGGAAAGCGCGCTGCAAAAGACCGCCATTAATCTGGCGCTGCACAAGGCCGGGCTGCAAAGGGGAGAACTGGATGTCATTCTTGCAGGCGACCTGCTCAACCAGTGCACTGGCTCGTTCCTCGCCTCGGTCGATTCGGACACACCCTATCTCGGACAGTACGGCGCATGCTCGACCATGGCGCAGGGGCTGGCGCTGGGCGGCTGTCTGGTTGAGGGCGGGGCGGCGCGCCGCCTGCTGGCATCAGCTTCCTCGCATTTCTGCTCGGCTGAGCGGCAGTACCGTTTTCCGCTGGCTTACGGCGGTCAGCGCGCCCCTACCGCGCAGTGGACAGCGACCGCCGCCGGTGCGGCGGTGCTGGGTGCGCGCGGGACAGGCCGCATCCGTCTGACGCACGTCCTGTTCGGTAAGATGGTCGAGCTGGGGGTCAAGGACGCAAACAACATGGGCGCGGCGATGGCGCCTGCGGCTTACGATACGCTTTCCACGCTGCTTGCCGACCTCGGCGCGCAGCCGACCGACTTCGACTGCATTGTGACTGGTGATCTCGGTCATGTCGGCGCGGATCTGCTGCTGACGCTGCTGCGGACGGACGGCATTGACCTGTCCCCGGTTTACTCGGACTGCGGCAGCCTGCTGTTCGGGGACGAACAGGATGCGCATGCGGGCGCTTCGGGCTGTGGCTGTTCGGCGGCGGTGCTGTGCGGGCCGCTGCTGCGCGACATGCAGGCCGGAAAGATTCGGCGGCTGGTTTTCGCGGGTACGGGCGCGATGATGAGCCCGACTTCGGTGCAGCAGGGCCAGCCGATCGCGGGCATATGCCACGCGGTCGTGATCGAAAGGAGCGACGCATGAACTGGATGGAATATGTCAACGCTTTCTGGGTGGGCGGCGCGATCTGCGCGATTTGCCAGGTGTTCATCGATAAGACCAAACTGACCCCGGCGCGTATTCTGGTCAGTCTGGTGGTGCTGGGCGTTGTGCTGCAAGCCCTCGGCCTGTACCAGCCGGTCGTAGACTATGCGGGCGCAGGCGCGACCATTCCGCTGCTGGGCTTCGGCTACTCGCTGGCGAAGGGTGTGGCAAAAGCCGTCACGGAAAGCGGCCTGCTGGGCGCATTCACCGGCGGTGTGACGGGTGCAGCGGGCGGCATCGCGGCAGCGATTGTGTTCGGCTGCCTGTTCGCGCTCATTGCACGGCCCAAATCCCGCTCCTGAGCGCTTGCGGACAGAGGCAAACCCCGGTATAATAGACAGCAGAACGAAGAGAACGAGGTTTGCCCATGCGTTACTATTTTGCCCCGATGGAGGGCGTGACCGGCGCAGTTTACCGCCGCACGCACCATGAATATTTCCCGGGGATTGACAAATATTTTATGCCGTTTATCACCCCGACCACGACTGAGCGTTTCACCCCGCGCCAAAAGCGCGACATTGCGCCCGAAGTTAATGCAGACGTGCCCGCCGTGCCGCAGCTGCTGACCAAATCCGCCGCGGATTGCATATGGGCGGCAAACGCACTGGCCGATATGGGTTATACGGAAGTCAACCTCAACCTTGGCTGCCCGTCCGGCACGGTGACGGCGAAGGGAAAGAACGCGGGCTTTTTGGCCGACCCGGATGCGCTCGACCGCTTTCTGGACGCCGTGTTTTCCACCACCCATGCACGCATTTCCATCAAGACACGGCTGGGCATGCATGACCCGGCGGAGTTTGCACGGCTGCTGGAAATTTACAACCGCTATCCGATTGCGGAGCTGACCATCCATCCGCGGGTGCGGCAGGATTTCTACAAAGGCACGGTGCGTGAAGCGGATTTTGCCGCCGCCTTGCCCCGCTGCCGTATGCCGGTGTGCTATAACGGCGATGTGGTGACGGAAGTCGACGCACAGGCTGTCGCAGCGCGCTATCCCGACCTGTCCGCCGTGATGATCGGACGTGGACTGATCGGCGATCCCTCGCTTGTCACGCGGCTGCGCGGCGGCCCGCGCGCCGACAGCGAAACGCTGCATGCGTTCCATGATGCGCTGTATGCGCGCTACTGCGAAGCCTTTGGCGACGCGCGCATCGCTATGCTGCGCATGAAGGAGATCTGGTTCTATCATATGAACCTGTTTGAAAATAGCGAGAAACACGGCAAACGGCTCAAAAAAGCCACTACGCCGCTGGCCTATGAGGAAGCAGCAGCGGCTGTTTTCCGCGACCTTGCGGTGCGGGAGGATATCGTCCCCGGCTGGTTCCGCCCGGCATAAGAATGAACAACGGCTCCCCTCCGAACAGGAAGGGAGCCGTTTTGCTATAGCCGCCTCGAAAATCCCGTTTATCGGACAACCTCTGCGCTACAATGATAGCATCAACCAGAGAAGCGGAGGGATTTTTCATGCGAAACAAATTGGGACGAACCTTACAAGTGTTAAGCGGCTTGCTGACAATGCTGCTTGCGGGCGCATCGGATATGGGACAGATTGGGGCATACGGGCTTACCGCAGGGCTGCTTGGTGCATCGCTGCTGTTTTTTGCCGGTCGGGGACTGCTGCGGCAACGTCCTTTCACCCCGTACCACCACCGCATGACAGCTGTCATTCCTCTGCCGGACGACAGGCGCGTCCCCCATGGTGCGCAGTAAAAAAAGCAGGCGCATTTGCGCCTGCTTTTGCCGTTAATATCCTTTTTCGACCGCCGCGGTCAGCACCTTGGAGGCTACCGTACCCGCGACCGACGAACCGCCGCCGCCGTTCTCTACCAGAACGATAAAGGCATACGGCGTGGCCTCATCCCGCAGGAAGCCGGTAAACCACGCATTCGGCGTCTGGTCCGCACCGACCTCCGCCGTACCGGACTTGGCGCAGATGTCCATGCCCGGGAAACGGTCCTCGCCGTAGGTCTCGATGACGTTGTTGTGCATCATGTCCGAGATCGTATCCGCCGTGTCCGCTTCGATCAGCTTGGAGGACTTGTGCGCGAAGTACAGACCGGTCGGCAGACCGTACTCCGTGGTCGTTTTTTCGATCAGACGCGGCATTGCTGCCTTGCCGCCGTTGGCGATCGCGCCCATATACAGCATCATATTGATCGGGCACATGGTGTCCTCGCCCTGACCGACACCCGCCCACGCGAGCTGGTTGTCGTTGCCGTCAAAATTGAAATGGCCCTGCGAGGTGGTGATGCCGTCGACCTTGATCGACTCGGTCAGACCGGCTGCGTCGGTGTATTTCTGCATCGTATCGCCGCCCAGCTCAACCGTGAGCTGACCGAATACACCGTTGCAGGAATTGGCGAGAGCATCCTCGATATCCTGCTCACCGTGCGCATACGGGCAGGTGACCACGTCGCCGCCGATTTCGACCGAACCAGTGCAGGTCCATGACCGCGTAAACAGGTCGGGGATATTCTCGATTGCCGCGTTAAGTGTGACCACCTTGAAGATCGAACCCGGGATCGAGTTTGCCGACAGCAGGCGGTTGACGTATACGCCGTCCCATGCCGGATCATCCGGGTCGATATCCGGTGGGTCGGCCGGGTCGAAGGTTGGGGTGGACACCATGCACAGGATTTCGCCTGTCTTGTAGTTGTACACACCCACCGTGCCGCTCATGCCGCCCAGCGCCTGATAGGCGACGTTGTTGAGATAAGCGTCGATGGTCAGATACAGATTGTTGCCTGTGCCGAGCGGGGAATAGACACCGGTCAGCAGATTGTAGCCCGACAGCTTGTCCGCGAAGGCAGTCAGCGCGCCCGAACCGATGTTGCCCGCAGGGTCGCCCACCGCGTGCAGGGTTGCGCGGCGAATATCCGCATCCGGGTAATAGGTGCGGTTGCCATCCTCGTCGAGCGAGGAGAGCACATCGCCGTCTCGGTCCAGAATGGTGCCGCCCTTGAGCTGACCGGAATTGCTGTACAGATGCCGGTTATAGGGATAGGAAGCCCAATCGCCGCCGTCCATCACGAACTGGAAGCAGAAAACAGCCAGTCCGAGGCCGAGCAGCGCCGCCAGAATCAGGCAGAACACACCGCGTTTTTCGATTTTCCGCATTTAATCCACCTCCCCGCGCAATTCGCGCCGCGAGGGCAGCTTGACCGCAAAGGATGCGTTCTGCCGCGTGTCGGTCGCCTTGAGGAAGGCAAGCATGCCCCATGCGGACAGCATGGACGAGCCGCCGTTGGAGACAAAGGGCAGGGTAACGCCCGTGAACGGCAGGATATCGACCGCGCCGAACACGTTCAGGCAGGTCTGGAACACCAGCAGACTGGTCGCGGCGCAGGCCGCGATCGTGTAGAAGCTGGAACGGCCCGCGCGGCACGCACGCACCGCGAATACGGCCAGCGTGATAATGCACAGGATGGCGAGCACTGCAATCAGCAGCCCCCATTCCTCGCACAGCATGCCGAACACGATATCCGTGTCAGCTGCGGCCAGACCGGATAACCAGCCCTTGCCCGCGCCCACGCCGATCAAGCCGCCCGATGCGGCCGCGGTCAGCGTATGGGTCTGCTGGAAGCCCGCGCCGTACACGTCCTCCCAAATGTGTCCCCACGAGGAGAAACGTGCCGCGACGTGCGGCTTGATCGTCAGAAGCAGCATGCCGCCGGCAAAGCAGCCGCCGCAAATCAGGCCGATGGTCGCAAAGTCGCCCGAGCGCAGAAATGCGATGACAAGGAAGGTTACGAAGAACACCAGCGCCGTACCAAAGTCGTTTTGCAGCGCGAGGCATGCGCCGCAGATGCCGGTCAGACCGATGAACATCCACAGATTGCGTTTGTTGAACAGACGGTCGAGCGTTGCCGCACCTGCGAAGATATAGCAGATCTTAGCCAGCTCGGACGGCTGGAGTGACATGCCGCCCAACCGGATCCACGCCTTTGCGCCGCCCTGACTCGAGCCAATCAGCAGTGTAATGACCAGCAGACCGACCGCCGCCGCGCCCATGAACACGCGTACCTTTTGCGCGCGCGTCAGATCGCGCAGGAAAAAGCCGAGGATCAGGAAGATGGCAAGCCCCATCAGAATGGCGATCAGCTGCTTGGGCATTTCGTCCGGCACAGTCGATCCGGTGACAGCGAGTGACAGCGTACATAGGAAAAACGCAATGGTTTCCATCTCAAAACCGATGCGACGGAACGAGCGCAGAATGATGAAGTATCCCCAACACACGAGCGTCAGCACCAGAAAGGTCAGCGGGATGGTGACGGTTGCCTCGTCCCCCGCGGCCACAATCAGCTGCAAGGCAGTCAGCACCTGAAACAGCGTCAGCAGCACCAGAGAGCCCCACATGCCTGCCGGGCGGCCCTCGATGCGGCGCTCAACCATTTGCTCGCGCTTTTCCTCCACCGAGATCGGCACCAGCATGGTCGGGATACCGCCGAAGGCGATGGTGTCCCCGTCCTCGACCACCGCGTATTCGTCCACCGGCAGGTCATTGACCGTTACACCGCCCTTGGAGCCGAGGTCGTACACCGTCCAGCTGCCGTCGTCCTCACGGATCAGCGCGGCGTGCTGCCGCGAAACCGAAGGATACTCGAGCTGCACGTCGCACGAGGGCGCGCGGCCAATGATGTTTTCCCAGTGGGTGATGGGCAGGCGCACGCCGTTTGCCATGCCCAGATAGCCCCAGACCTCGTCCGGGTGCTTGACCTTCCAGAGCGAGCGGATCGCACCGACCAAAATCATCAGCGCAAGGATGGGAAACACGAAGCGGACCACCGTCGTGTACCATGCGCCGACCAGCGGATTTTCCGCCAAAAAGGCCGTCAGCGTGTCCAGCAGACGCTGCAAGGCATCGTTCATGTTGAAATTCCTCCTTTCGGAAATCGAATTCTTTAACCTCTATATTATAGCACAGCTTGTCAAGGAACAAATGAACCGCCGGTGAACGACAGAAAGGAATACTACTTGACAGTATCCGCACAGGATGATACACTGATATTCAAGAGCATACAGCGACAAACGAAGTTTGCAGGAAAAAGCCGTTTGGCTTGCCGAAGGAGCAAAACTCTCAGGCGTCCGGATATCCGGATGGGGACTGTAAATGGATGTGACTCTGGAGAACGCTCCGCAGGGAGCTGCCGAAGGTGCAAAGCGTGCGGCTGGGGAAACCGCGCGTCAATCTCTCAGGCAAAAGGACAGAGTGCGAACCACAGCGCAGGGGCGGGCGCTTTTTTTGCGTTCCTTGCCGCGCTGTCCGGCCGTTCTTTCAGAGTCAGACCCTGAATACAGGGTTCTGGCTCTTTTTGTTTGCCGCAAAAAAGAAAAAGGGGTATTTAGAAATGTCAATGGATCAACTGGCGGATCTTGTAAGCAAGATCAGCGACATCGTGTGGAACAGCGTGCTGCTGTATCTGCTGGTGGGCACGGGCATCATCTTCACCATCCGTACGCGCTTTGTGCAGGTGCGCAAATTCGGCGCAGGCTGGAAGCGGCTGTTCGGCAACTTTTCGCTGCACGGCGAAAAGGCTGGCAAGGACGGCATGAGCCCGTTCCAGGCGCTGACCACCGCGATCGCAGCGCAGGTCGGCACGGGCAACATCGCAGGCGCGGCGACCGCGCTGTACTCGGGCGGCCCGGGCGCGATCTTCTGGATGTGGCTCTCTGCGTTCTTCGGCATGTCCACCATCTACGGCGAGGCCGTGCTCGCGCAGAAGTATAAGACCACGGATAAGGAAGGCCATGTGACCGGCGGCCCGATCTACTACATCCGCGCGCGCTTCACCGGCAAGTTCGGCAAGTTCCTCGCGGGCTTCTTCTCGCTCGCCATCATCTTTGCGCTCGGCTTTACCGGCAACATGGTGCAGGCCAACTCGATCAGCGCGTCGTTCAAGACCGCGTTCGGCATCCCGCCGATCGTGATCGGCGTTATCTGCGCGATCATCGCGGCATTCATCTTCCTCGGCGGCGTCAGCCGCATCGCGTCGGTCACCGAGAAGCTGGTGCCGATCATGGCGTGCTTCTACATCGTCGGCTGCGGCGCTATTCTGGTCATCAACCATGCGGCGATCATCCCGGCGTTCCAGTCGATCTTTGTCGCGGCGTTTGACCCGCAGGCCATCCTCGGCGGCGCGGTCGGCATCACCGTGCAGCAGGCGATGCGCTACGGCGTGGCGCGCGGCCTGTTCTCCAACGAGGCCGGCATGGGCTCGACCCCGCACGCGCACGCGCTGGCCAAGGTGGAAAAGCCGCAGGATCAGGGCGAGATCGCCATTGTATCCGTATTTATCGACACCTTTATCGTGCTGACGCTCACCGCGATGGTCATCCTGACCTCGGGCCAGCTTCAGGCGGGCGTGCCCGGCGGCCTGCAGGGCACCGAGCTGGCGCAGGCGGCGTTCAACACCACGATGGGCTCGTTCGGCAATATCTTTGTCGCGATCTGCATGCTGTTCTTCGCGTTCTCGACCATCATCGGCTGGTACTTCTTCGGCGAGACCAACGTCAAGGCGCTGTTCGGCAAGAAGGCGACCAAGGTCTACGCGGCGATCGTCGTCGTGTGCATCGTGATCGGCTCGGCGCTCAAGGTTGATCTGGTCTGGAACCTGTCCGACCTGTTCAATGCACTGATGGTATTCCCCAACCTTGTGGCGCTGCTGTTCCTGTCCGGCATCGTGGCGCGTGCCGCGCATGGCGAGGATATCATGAAAAAGTAAACGTTTCTAGACAAAAAAGACCGCTTTGTGCGGTCTTTTTTGTTGCTTGCCCGGTTTCGTTTGACAAGTCCCACCGATCGGGTATAATAAAGATTGAGTTGCATAAAGGGGGACTTTCCATGCAAAAGCTGCACGGCAAAAACCTGCTTTTGGTTGGGTTTACGCTGTTTTCCATGTTTTTCGGGGCGGGCAATCTGATTTTCCCGCCGTTTCTCGGCGCCGAGGCGGGTACGGCCGCGTGGCCGGCCTTTCTGGGCTTTGCCATGAGTGCGATCGGCCTGCCTGTGCTGGGTGTGGTCGCGGTGGCGCGATCGGGCGGCCTGTCCGCCCTTGCGGGACGGGTGCACCCGCGCTTTGCCGCCGTGTTTACAATGCTGATTTATCTTTCCATCGGCCCATGCCTTGCCATCCCGCGCACGGCAAGCACCTCGTTTGAAATGTTTGCGCCCATTATCGGAGGCGGCACGGCAAAGCAGGCGGTTTATTCGGTGCTGTTTTTCACGGTCGCATTCTTAATAGCCCTGCGACCGGACAAGCTGACCGATCGCCTCGGCAAAATCTTGTGCCCGACGCTGATCGTGCTGATCGTCGTGCTGTTTGCGGGTTGTCTGGTTGCGCCGGTTGCGTCGCATTACGGCGCGGTGCAATCCAACTATGCTTCTCTGCCTGCGGCGGTGGGCTTTCTCGGCGGCTACCAGACGATGGACACCATCGCGGCGCTCAACTTTGGCGCGATCATCGCCCTCAACATCCGCGCCAAAGGCATTGAGGAGGAAAAGCAGGTCGTGCGCGGTACGATCCGCGCGGGCTGGATCGCAGGTGCGCTACTGCTGGTGATTTATGCAATGCTGACGCATGTGGGTGCGCTTTCGGGCGCGGCGTTTCCTCTCGGCGAATCCGGCGCAGACACCCTTTCCTCCCTTGCATACGCACTGTTCGGCATACCCGGCCGCATACTGCTTGCAGCCATCTTCCTAATCGCCTGCCTGAATACTTGCATCGGCCTGATCTCCTGCGTGAGCGAATACTTCCACGGGCTGTTCCCGCGCGTGTCCTATCGCGCATTCGCGGCGTTCTTTTCGGTGGCAAGCATGGTCGTCTCAAACATTGGCCTTGCGGGCATCATCCGCCTGTCCACGCCGGTGCTGAACGCCATTTATCCGGCGGCGATCGTGCTGATCGTGCTGTCGTTCGTGCCGCAGCTGGCTTCTTTCCGGCTGGTCTATCCGCTGGCCGTGGGGCTGACCTGTGTCCAGAGCGTGACCGAGGCGCTTGCGCACAGCGGTTTGTCTATCCCAGTGTGGACGGATGCAGTTGCTTTTTTGCCACTGACCGCAGCGGGCTTTGGCTGGGTGCTGCCTGCGCTCATCGGGCTGCTGCTGGGTCTTGGCTTGTCCCGCCGTTCACAAGCGACAGTATGAAGAATGACGATTTTTCCACAGGCCTGTGGATGATTACGTTTTTCCCATCCATCAAAAAAAGGACGCGGAAAGCGTCCTTTTTTTCGTGCCGCATATCTATAACAAAAAGCAGACCGCAAAAGCGGTCTGCTTTTCATATCCATAGAAGAATTACTTCGCGTAGTCAATGGCGCGGGTCTCACGCACCATATTGACCTTGATCTGGCCGGGGTAGTCGAGTTCATCCTCGATCTTCTTGGCCACATCGCGGGCGAGCAGAATCATTGCATCATCCGAAATCTTATCCGGATTGACAATGATGCGGATCTCGCGACCTGCCTGAATGGCGTAGGAACTGGAAACACCGGGCGTCTCGTTTGCAATGCTTTCGAGTTTTTCCAGACGCTTGATATAGTTTTCCAAATTCTCGCGGCGCGCACCCGGGCGTGCAGCCGAGATCGCGTCCGCGGCCTGCACCAGACAGGCTACCGTGGTCTTGGCCTCTACGTCGCCGTGGTGTGCTTCGATTGCATGGATGATCGGCTGCGCTTCCTTGTACTTCTTGGCAAGGTCTACGCCGATCTGGACATGGCTGCCTTCGACCTCATGGTCGATCGCCTTGCCGATGTCATGCAGCAGGCCGGCGCGGCGTGCGGGCAGGGGATCAAGCCCCAATTCGCTGGCCATCATGCCGGCGATATGTGCAACCTCGATAGAGTGCTGCAATACGTTCTGGCCGTAGCTGGTGCGGTAACGCAGGCGACCGAGGATCTTGATGAGTTCGGGATGGATGCCGTGGATGCCGGTCTCGAAGGTGGCGCGCTCGCCCTCCGACTTGATGATCTGCTCGACCTCGCGGCGCGATTTGTCGA
Source organism: uncultured Agathobaculum sp. (assembly GCF_963927765.1). NCBI lineage: Bacteria > Bacillati > Bacillota > Clostridia > Eubacteriales > Butyricicoccaceae > Agathobaculum > uncultured Agathobaculum sp. Next base: position 33,149 of record NZ_CAWVCU010000110.1, read on the forward strand.
CCATTTCCTCGATGCGGGCGGGATGGATGCGGCCATCCACGATCAGCTTTTCGAGCGCCAGCCGCGCGATCTCGCGGCGAACCGGGTCGAACGAGGAAAGGGTAATCGCTTCGGGCGTGTCGTCGATAATCAGGTCGACACCCGTGAGCGTTTCAAGCGTGCGGATGTTGCGGCCCTCGCGGCCAATGATGCGGCCCTTCATTTCATCGTTGGGCAGCGGCACAACCGAAACGGTCGCTTCGGAAACATGATCGGCGGCGCAGCGCTGGATCGCGGTCGAGATGATCTCGCGTGCGGTCTGCTCGCTTTCGTCCTTGAGCTTCTGCTGGATCTCGCGCAGCTTGACGGCTGCATCGTGCGTGGCCTCGGATTCGATCGAGGCGACCAGCATTTCACGCGCTTCGTCGCGGGTCATGCTGGCAATCTGTTCCAGCTTCTCCAGCTGCTCCGCCTTGATGCGGGACAGCTCTTCCTTTTCTTTCTGGGTTGCTTCCAGCTGACGGGTCAGCTCTTCGTTCTTGCGGTCGAGCGTGTCGCTCTTCTTGTCGAGCGCTTCTTCGCGCTGGATCAGGCGGCGCTCAAGCTGCTGGGTCTCGTTGCGGCGCTCCTTCAGCTCGCGATCGGCTTCGGTGCGCTGTCTGTGGATTTCATCCTTGGCTTCCAGAATGGATTCGCGTTTTTTGGTTTCACCGGCTTTGATGGCTTCGTTGATGATGCGTGTCGCTTCGGTCTCGGCGGAGCCGATCTCCTTTTCTGCAACGCTCTTGCGGTACAGGAAACCGATGACAATGCCCACAACGAGACACACAATACCGGATATGATCGGTATGATGATGTCGGTCATATGTTTGGTGTGTCCTCCTATTTTTTGATTTTGAGGCAGCACCGGTTTGGGCGAAAAAAGGCTTGCGCGGTATCTTTCGGCAAAATGGAACGCAGATTTGCAGCAATGGCACTCTATATGGCAAACCATGCGGGAAATAATGACAAAAAATGGCGCAACAGGCCAATCGTTCACAAACAAACGGGCGCGGCCCTGCGTAGCGAATGGCGTTTGAAAAACACCGGGTTATAATGCCTTTGAAAAAAGCCTTGCGCGAAATTGCGCCGGCTATATTACAGCAGGTATTATACTACAATCAATTGTAAAGCCTGTTGGTCAAACTGTCAAGAAAAACCCATGCTATACCGTGCAGATTTTGGCGTATTTTGAGAACAGCCCGGGCGCGCCCTTGTGGAACAGGCGGTGATTTGCTATAATAAAACGAATATATCGGGAGGAACGCTTATGCACCAGTCTATGTGCCGCATTCAGCGCGGCCCGTTTGTTTATTATACCTGCCGCCGCTTGCCGGTGCGCCATGCCTTTACGACCAAATTCGGCGGTGTGAGCACGGGGCACTGCGAAAGCCTGAATCTTGGCTTCAACCGCGGGGATACCGAAGAAAACGTGCGCGAAAACTATCGCCGTCTGGCGGAAGGGTTGGGCGTGGATGAAACGCGCATCACCCTGACCCGCCAAATCCACGAAACCGAGGTTTCAGTTGTCGGGGAAGAGCAGGTCGGTATGGGTCTGACCCGCCCGATGGCGTGGCAGTCGGATGCGATCGTGACCGCGCTGCCCGATACGCCGATTTGCGGCTTTTATGCGGACTGTGTGGTAACGCTGCTGTACGACCCCGCGACCCACACCGCAGGCGTATGTCACGCGGGATGGCGCGGCATGGCCGCGGGTATCCTGCCCAAAACCGTGGCGGTGATGGAGGAAAAGCTCGGCACAAAGCGAGAAAGTCTGCGTGCTGTGCTCGGGCCGTCCATCCGGCAGGAGTGCTTTGAAACCGATGCGGATGTGCCGGAAGCGATGGAAAAGCAGCTCGGCGCGCTGGTGCAGCCTTATATTATGGAAAAAGGCCCAAAGTTTCATGTGGATCTGCAGGGGATCGGCGTGCAGCTGCTGCAAAACGCCGGCCTTCAGTCGGAAAACGTGATCGACAGCGGCATCTGCACGATGTGCCATGCCGATGAATTCTGGTCGCACCGCAAAACGCACGGCCAGCGCGGCGTGCAGGGCGGTGTGATCTGCCTGTAACCGAAAGGAAGTCCGGTTTATGAAATGGAAAAAAAGCGTGCTCGCCGCGTTTTTTGCGGCGCTGTGCCTGCTGAGCGCCTGCAGCCTGCCCGATTTGGGCGGGGAGGATGCGCCGGTCGACAATGTCAAGGTGTCGGATGCGTATTTTGGTCTGGCGTGGTATCAGAACGGCACGCTCAACCCGGTGCTGGATAATACCAGCATCAACCGTGTGCTGTGCGAAGCACTATATGAGGGGCTGTTTGAGGTCACCTCGAACTTTACGGCGGAAAACGTGCTGTGCGAATCCTATACAGGCGACGGCACGACCTTCACCTTCACCCTGCGGGACGATGTGACCTTTTGGTCGGGCGAAAAGCTGACGGCGCGCGACGTGGTCACCAGCTTGCAGACCGCGCAGTTTAATGAGAGTTCGCCCTATCACAACCGCCTGACGGAGGTTTCCTCCATCGAGGCGGTGAGCGACCGCGAGGTGCGCATCGTGCTGACCTCGCCCAACATCAACTTCCCGCGACTGCTGGATATCCCGATTTATCGGCAAGGCTCGGCCGACAGCGGCAGCTTTGCCGACGGCACCGGCCCGTTCCAGCCCGTCGAGCAGGAGCGGCAGTGGACGCTGGAGGACAACGAAAACTGGCATGGCGGTTTCCTCGGTTCAATCCGCAAAATCACGCTGGTGGCAATGACACGCGCGGACGCGGCGATGTCCAGCTTCCAGACGGGTGACGTGTCCCTGATGCGTGCGGCGCGTATCTCGCCCGATCCCCCGTCGGTCGGCGGTTCGGTGGACACTGTGCAGACAACCAGCACATCGCTGCACTATCTGGGCATCAATCATGCAAATAGCCAGCTGGCCAATGCCAAGGTGCGGCAGGCATTGAGCGCTGCGATCTCACGGCAGAGCCTGTGCGCAACGCAGCTGCAAACCTTTGCCGATCCCGCGGTGCTGCCGGTCAATCCGCAGCCGACGGACGAGAACCTGACACTCAATATGTCCGCGGATGCGTCGAGCGCGGCGCAGCTGCTGCGGGAAGGGCTTAACGGGGAGTCGGACACGGATGAAACGGATACATCCGACGAAACCGGCGATACGGACGAATACGATAATACCGATGAAACCGGCGACGAATATGATGCGTATAGCGACGAGGACGGTACAGACGAAACGGATACAGACACCGACACCACCGCGTCCGGTACCGGTGGGCAGACGCTGTCCATTCGGCTGCTGGTCAATTCGGACAACGCCTTTAAGGTGGCGGCGGCGGAACAGATTGCCGCGTCCTGGAATGCGCTGGACGGCGTGACGGTGACGGTGGACAAACAGCCGTATGAGACATTTATTTCCATGCTGCAATCCGGCTCGTTTGATGTATACTATGGAGAAACGCAGCTGACTGCGGATTTTGACCTGCGTCCGCTGTTGTCCTCCGGCGGGAGCCTCAATTATGGCGGCTATTCGAGCGAGGACATGTCGGCGGCGGTCGCGGCAGCGCGCAGCGGTCAGAATGTTTCCGGGTTTTACAGCTTGTTTCTGGAGCAGATGCCGATCATTCCGATCGCGTTTGAGCGCGGACAAATCATCATCCGCAAAGGTCTGATCGACAACTACGCCCCCTCGCCGTATAATGCGTTTGCGGGGCTGGAAACCTGGACAAGCGGGAACTGAGCAAAACAGGAGATTTTTCATGGCAGAAAAGGTAGTATTGGGACTTTCGGGCGGCGTGGATTCCGCGGTTGCCGCGGCGCGGCTGCGGGACATGGGCTATGAAGTGTACGGCTTGTTCCTTGAGGTCGGCCTCGGCGGCGAGGAAGCCGCTCAGCATACGGCGGACGATCTGGGGATCCCGCTGTATATCGCGCACCGGCGCGAAGCGTTTGAGCAGCAGATTTGCGGGTATTTTGCCGACTCTTTCCGCAATGCGCGCACGCCTAATCCGTGTGTGATGTGCAACCCGCTCATCAAATTCCGCGCACTGACCGACTACGCCGACGAGATCGGCGCGGCGTATATCGCCACCGGGCACTATGCGCGCACGGGGCGCGATGCCGAAGGTCGTGCGCTGCTGCGGCGTGCCCGCGCGGAAAAAGATCAGAGTTATATGCTGTACCGCCTGCCGCGCAAAACGGTCGCGCGCTGCGTGTTCCCGCTGGGTGAGGCGGAAAACAAGGCAGAAGTGCGCGAAAACGCGCGAGAGATCGGGCTTTCGGTTTCGGAAAAGCCGGATAGCATGGACGTATGCTTCATTCCGGACGGTGACACGCAGGGCTGGCTCGAGCGCCATGGCGCGGCCTGCCCGCCGGGCAATTTTGTGGATGAAAACGGCAAGGTGCTCGGACAGCACAAGGGTATCCACTGCTATACGGTCGGCCAGCGAAAGGGGCTGGGCGTTGCAGCAGAGGGTCGACTGTTTGTGCATGAGCTGCGGCCGGAGACCAATGAGGTCGTTTTGTCGCTGGAGGATGTTTTCCGCCGCGAGATCACCGTGCGGGATGTACACTATATCGCGCCGGAGTATGCGGAAAACGGCGCGTTTACCTGCGAGGTGCGCGTGCGCTTTTCGCGCCGCAGTGACCGCGCAGCCATCTATCCGAACGGCACGGGTGCACGCATCGTGTTTGAGGATGCGGTTCGCGCACCGGCTGCGGGGCAGAGCGCGGTGTTTTACGATGGGGATATCGTCATCGGCGGCGGATTTATCGAATAAAAACACGAAAAGGCGGGAGCGCGCGGCGCTTCCGCCTGATTTTGCGCGCGGGGCGCGCGGGAGGATACGGGTATGGAGAAAAACCATGTGCTGCAGGGCCATCTGCTCGGTGCGTTCACTGTAATGGTCTGGGGTACGACATTTGTTTCGACCAAGGTGCTGCTGCGCACCTTTTCACCGGTGGAAATCATGGTCACACGCTTTGCGCTCGGGTTTGTGGCGCTGCTGATCGCCTCGCGCGGCTGGATGCGCGCCAAGGAAAAAAAGCACGAAATTCTGTTTGCACTGGCGGGGCTGACGGGCGTGACGCTGTATTTTCTGATGGAAAACGTCGCACTGACCTACATATCGGCATCGCTTGTCGGCATTATCGTGGCGGCGGCGCCGCTGTTTACCGCGCTGTTCGCCGCGCTGCTGCTGCATGAAAAACTCGGTCGCTGGTTTTTCTGCGGCTTTATCTGTGCGATGGCGGGCGTGGCGCTCGTCTCGCTTGCAGGCGTGAGCGAACTGCACTTCAGCCCATTGGGCGCGCTGCTCGGCGTGGGCGCGGCGCTGGTCTGGGGCGTATACTCTGTGCTGATCCGGCATCTGGGCGCGGCGGGGTATGCCACTGTGCCGCTGACCTGCCGTGTGTTCGGCTACGGGCTGTTGTTTCTGCTCATCCCCGCATTTCTGGAGGGCTTTCCGGCGGGACCGGCGGCGTGGCTGGAACCGGTGCATTTGGCAAATCTGCTGTTTCTGGGGCTTGGCGCGTCTGCGACCTGCTTTGTGACGTGGAACCGTGCGGTGTTTTTGCTTGGGCCAGTGCGCACCAGCGCGTATATCTATGCCACTCCGATTGTGACGATCATCAGTTCAGCGCTCATCCTGCATGAAACCATGACGCCGTCTATGTGGCTGGGTACCGTGCTCGCGCTTGGCGGTCTGGTGCTGTCCGAACGCGACGGTACGAAGAAAGCGACAAAAGAATAGAAAAAGAGGGAGAACCGGTTCGGTTTGTCCCTCCTTTTAGTTGAACGCCTCGTCGTCCCGCTCCTCGAACATGCGGTGCACGCGCGCGCGCAGCTCCGGATAGCCTGCAAGTGTTGGGTCGGTCTGCAAAATCTGCTCGGCCTCTTCGCGCGCGCTCTGCATGAGCGCGAGGTCGGCAATCGGGTCGGCAACGTGCAGCGCGGGCAGACCGTGCTGCCGCCGTCCGAAAAAGTCGCCCGGGCCGCGCTGCGACAGGTCGGCGCGCGCGACCTCGAAGCCATCGTTGGTTTTACACAGGATTTTTAGCCGTTCGCGCGCCGTCTGGCCTTTGTCCGCGCCGAAGAAAATACAGTAGGACTGCCGCGTGCCGCGGCCCACGCGCCCGCGCAGCTGGTGCAGCTGGGACAGGCCGAAACGGTCTGCATCCTCAACGACCATCAGGTTGGCGTTCGGCACGTCCACGCCGACCTCAATGACGGTTGTGGCGACTAGAATATCATATTCCTGCGCGGCAAATGCCTGCATGATGCGCTCTTTGTCCGCGCTTTTCATGCGCCCGTGCAGCACCGCAACGCGTCGGTGCGGCAGTGCTTTTTGCAGGTCGACCGCGTGCTGTTCGGCGCTTTTGAGGTTCATTTCACCCTCTTCGACCAGCGGACACACCACATAAACCTGCCCGCCCTGCTCGATCTGCTTGTCAATAAAGGCGGTGATGCGCTTTCGCATATTCTCACCCACGGCATAAGTCTCGACCGGCTGTCGTCCGGGCGGGACTTCGTCGAGTACGGACACATCAAGGTCGCCGTACAGGATGAGCGCAAGCGTGCGCGGGATGGGCGTTGCCGACATGACCAGTACGTGGGGCGTTTGTCCTTTGGCGGACAGCGCGGCGCGCTGCGCCACGCCAAAGCGGTGCTGTTCGTCCGCCACGACCGCGCCCAGCCGGTGGAAAGTCACGCTCTGCTGGATGAGCGCGTGCGTACCAATCACGACCTGTGCCGCGCCGCTTTCGATGGCGGCAAGGGCGGCGCGCTTTTGCGCGGCACTCATGGAACCGGTCAGCAGCGTGCAGGAGATGCCGAGCTTTTCCAGCAGCGGCGCGAGCGTTTCCGCATGCTGCGCCGCAAGAATTTCGGTCGGCGCCATGAAAGCGGCCTGATAGCCACTTTTTGCGGCCAGCGCGCACAGCGCCGCGGCGACAATCGTCTTGCCTGAGCCGACATCACCCTGTACCAGCCGGTTCATCGGACGGCCCGAGGCGCAGTCTGATGCGATTTCCCCAATCGCGCGGCGCTGCGCTCCCGTGGGGGAAAAGGGGAGCGCGGCGAAAAAGTCGGCAAGGGACGCATCCGAAAACACCAGCCCCGTGTCCGCACGGCGGCGCTCCTTCAGCTGCTGCAAGCCGCAGCACAGCAGGAAAAGTTCCTCGAACACCATGCGGCGGCGCGCATCGGTCATATCCTCCGCGGATTGGGGTCGGTGAATGGCGGCAAGCGCATCGGCTGCGTCCGGCAGATTGTAGCGCGCGCGCAGCACCTCGGGCAGCGGATCGGGCCAGTCGCCCGGCACTGCGTCCAGCGCCGCTTCGGTCACGCGCGCCATGTCGCGCTGGGTCAGGCCAGCAGTTAAGGGATATACGGGTACGATGCGACCGGGGTGATCCGCGTCGGGCGAGACCTTTTCCGATTGCGGTGAGACCAGCATGCGCGTATGCCCATTTGCCTGCACACGCCCGTAAAACACATATTCCTGTCCGACACGCAGTAGCGCCGCGGCGTAGGGACTGTTGAAGTAAGTCACAGGCAGCGAGCCGCTTTCGTCGAAAATCGTGCATTTGACCAGCGTCATGCCCTTGCGGATATGGGTGGTTTTTGGCTCGGTGCCGACGACTGCACGGATGGCGTACTTGCCGTCCTCCGCGATGTCCGCAATGGGCGTGATTTTTGTGCGATCTTCATAATCGCGCGGATAGGTTTCCAGCGCGTCGCGCAGCGTGCGGATATGCAGTTTTTCAAACAAAGCCGCCTTTTTCGGGCCAACGCCCTTGACAAAGCGGATGCTGTCCTCAAGTGCAGGCATACCTTCCTCCTTACCGCGCTGTTCACCTCCGCGCCGCAGCGCGTATAAAACAGAACCTTGCGGTATAACGCAAGGTTCATAAAAACCGGGAGCATGTATCACGGTTTTTATACAAACCGATGGCAAGTGTGCCCGGCGGGCGCGCGCCGCCATCGGTAAGAGCTCGATCGAAACTGTAGTTTCGATCGACTGATTTTAATATTCCCGATAAACGGCCTTGACCACGCCGAGGATCTGGCAGCCGTTGCCGTCGATCGGGGGATAGGCGGGATTTTCCGGCATCAGCCATACGCCGTCCGGTGTGATATTGAGCGTTTTGCAGGTAGCCTCATCCTCCAGAAGTGCAATGACGATATCTCCGCTTCTGGCCTGCATGTCCTGTCGGACAATCACCAGGTCGTCGTCCATGATGCCAACGCCGATCATCGAGTCGCCGCGGATGCGCAGGGCATAATATTCCCCGCCGTTTGCCGCCGGCTCAAACGGGATATAGCCGACGTGTTCCTCGACCGCAAGGATCGGCATACCGGCGGTGACACGACCGAGAATGGGCACGCGCGTGACCATGGACGGGCCGGAAACCGGGGTCAGTGCACGGGACTTATGCTCGCTCGGCTCGAGATAGCCCGCCTCCTGCAATTTTTTCAGGTGCGCATGCACGGTCGAAGGCGAGCGCAGATTCATTTCCGCGCAGATCTCGCGTACCGAGGGGGGATAGCCGTGCTCGAGAGAAAATTCGCTGATATAATCCAAAATCCGTTGCTGTTTGGCGGAGATTTTTTTCATAGGGACGCACTCCTTGCTA